>JBLHMX010000132.1:0-7693 GCA_047622625.1 Paracoccaceae bacterium
TGAACAAGATTAATATAGTATCATATATTGATGGTCGGCTCTCCGGGTTCGGGGAAATCCATGTTAGCAGCCAGAATGCCCGGTATTTTGCCGCCACTTGAAGCCGAAGAAGCGCTGGAAACATCAATGATCCATTCCCTTGCTGGCCTGCTGGACGAAGGCGGAATTTCGCGAACGCGCCCCTTTCGAACGCCGCATCATACATCAAGCATGGCGGCAATCGTAGGCGGTGGGCGCGGCGCAAAACCGGGTGAAATATCGTTGGCCCACCACGGCGTGCTGTTTATGGATGAGTTCCCCGAATTTCCACGCACGGTGCTTGAAACCCTGCGTCAACCCATTGAAACTGGTGATGTAGTGATCGCGCGGGCCAATGCCCATGTCAGGTATCCGTGCCAATTTCTGCTGGTTGCCGCTGCAAATCCTTGCAGATGCGGATATTTGGCTGATCCTGCGCGCGCCTGTAATCGCGCGCCTTTATGTGGCGACGATTACCTTGGTCGAATTTCTGGCCCTTTAATGGACCGTTTTGACTTACGTCTTGAGGTGCCGCCGGTCACGGTTGAAGACTTAGGCCTGCCCGATGCAGGTGATAACACCGCAATCGTCGCTGCCCGTGTCAAAACGGCGCGCGCGGTGCAATCAACACGATTTTCTGATGTTTCCGATTGCCGCGTGAACGCGGACGCTGAAGGCGAATTGCTGGAAGAAATATCCAAACCTGATCCGGAAGGCGCCGCACTTTTAGCCCAGGCCGCAGAAAAATTTCGCCTGACAGCGCGTGGTTATCATCGTGTTCTGCGCGTGGCCCGGACAATTGCGGATCTTGATGGATCAGCGTCGGTCAAAAAACCGCATCTAGCCGAAGCAATTTCGTTTCGATTGATGCAAAACTCAGGGTAAAGCCTTGTGAATAAAACTGGCAATATCGTCAAGTGCACGATCCGCCTCTGCCAGATGGCCTTGAAAAATCTGCCAAACATGCGGCGTGTTTTTCCAGACATCCAGTTGCACATCAACGCGTTGAGCTTTCAATGCTTCTGCCATCCGCTGGCTGTCATCTAACAGGATTTCCGTACTGCCAACTTGAATTAAAACCGGTGGCCCGCCCTTAAAGTCACCAAACAGCGGTGAGGCGCGGGGGTCCATAGGATCTTGCCCATCCAGGTACCTATGCCCACTTTCTGAAATGCGATCAGCCGGAAGAACTGGATCAACAGCCGCATTGCTGACAATGCTTGGCCCAGAAAGCGTTAAATCTGTCCAGGGTGACATTGCAAAAACGGCCCCTGGTCGCGGCAAATTCTCCTGGCAAATAACGTGCAGCAAGGCCAACATCAGGCCTCCTCCTGCACTGTCACCACCAAGTACAATATTCTCAGGCGCATATCCCCGTGCTATCAACGCTTGATAGGCCGCCAAAGCATCTTCTATTGCGGCGGGAAAAGGGTTTTCCGGGGCTAACCGGTAAGCAGGCAAAATTGCACGCATTCCAGTTTGTTCCGACAAGCGCGCCAACATCGCCTTGTGACTGGCAGGCGCACCAAACACATAGGCCCCACCATGCAAAAACAGAATCACGCCATCGCGCTTTGGCCCAGCGCCATTTGCCCATAAGGCAGGTACAGTCATGCCAGAATGTTCAAGGGTATCAGGCAGGTACGTCGCATTTGCCGGCGAAGCGAACGCCCAGCGCGCTTGGCGCAGGAAACGTTTGCGAAATTTTGGAATGTTCTGCGCCCAGCGCAACTGCGGTTTTTCAAAGCTACGCAGTAAAAAGTTAAGAAGGCCAAGCCGATAATACATCAGGCGGCGCGCCTTGCTTCAATTGCCTCCCAGATCATGGCGGCGACATTGATATTATCAAACCGTTCCAGTTCCATAATCCCGGTGGGCGACGTCAGGTTAATCTCGGTCAGGTTGCCGCCGATGACATCAATGCCTACAAAAATCTGACCTTTTTCACGCAGCAACGGCCCGATGCGATCGCAAATTTCATGCTCGCGGTCGGTCATACCGATTTTTTCTGGGCGGCCACCCACATGCATGTTTGAACGGGTTTCGCCTTTGGCCGGAACGCGGTTAATCGCGCCTACTGGTGTGCCGTCGATCAGAATAATGCGTTTATCGCCCTGAGCCACATCAGGCAGGAATTTCTGCGCGATCAGCGGCTCGCGGTTGATGCCAGCGAACAGTTCATGCAGCGAATTCAGATTGCGATCGTTGGCATCAAGGCGAAACACACCTGCCCCGCCGTTGCCGTAAAGCGGTTTCAGTATAATGTCGTGATGTTCCGCCTTAAAGGCCTTCAAAGTTTCAACATCCCGCGCGATCGTCGTAGGGGGTGTGAGGTCTGGAAATTGCAGCACCAGCAGTTTTTCAGGATAATTGCGGACCCAGTTCGGATCATTGACCACCAATGTTTCTGGGTGGATCATATCAAGGATATGCGTCGTTGTAATATAGCCCATATCAAACGGCGGGTCTTGGCGCAGCCAAACCACGTCAAAATCGCTTAGATCGACCTGTTGAAATTCGCCAAGACTGAAGTGGTCACCAATTTCTCGGCGCACAGTCAGAGGCCAGCCACGGGCAGTGACTTTACCTTGCTGATAGGCCAGCATGTCCGGCGTGTAGTAAAACAGCGAATGCCCGCGTGCTTGAGCTTCTTCCGCGATACGAAATGAACTGTCGCCGTTGATGTCGATCGCTTCAATCGGGTCCATCTGGATTGCGATTTTGAGTGCCATTTAGGGGCCTTTCCCAGTGGGTTTAGGCTCATATTTGGGTGATGGGGCGGTGGGTTGCAACCAGCTAAACCACAAATCCGCCGTCAAAAGGCATTTTCCAGAATTGAAATAACGCCGTTAGCATCGACTAGGGCCACGTCAAACCGCGCATCTGTGTTTTGACCATTGGGCTCATCCTCCAGAAAAAGTGCGGCGGAGTCATAAATTCGGGCCATCTGCTTTGCGCCGAGACTTTCAGCAGCGCGATCATGGGTTTTGCTTTTTTTGACTTCGACGAAAACTACATTGCCGTCTTTGCGCGCAATCAAATCGATTTCACCCGCTTTAGATCGCCAACGTCTGGCGGCTATTTCGTGACCAGTTTGGGTATAATGATGTGCAACCGATTCTTCAGCAGCAAGGCCGCTGTGATAAGATACCGACCCGCTCATTTATTGCGTTCCATTTCCAAGGCCAATTGGTAAACCTGTTTACGTGGCAACCTAAGTAATACCGTCACTTGATCCACTGCGTCACGCAGTGAGGATTGTTCAGACAGTGCCAATTTCAAAGCATTTCCCACTGCATCCGGGTCGACTTCGCGCGTAGGAGCGGGGCCGACGACAACCACGATTTCGCCCCTTGGTTTTTCGTCTTCATAAATTTTTGCCAACTCATCCAAGGTTCCGCGCCGCACTTCTTCAAATTTTTTAGTCAGTTCCCGACAAACCGCCGCTTGCCGATCCCCTCCCAATCCTTGCACCATATCAATTAAGGATTTGCTAATACGCTTTGGGCTTTCATAAAACACAAGGGTTCCTGGCACCGCCGCCAATCCACTCAATTCTTTCAATCGCGCGCCAGTTTTTGGTGGCAAAAACCCGGCAAAGAAAAACCTGTCAGTCGGCAATCCGGCCACGGCCAATGCCGCCAAAACCGCCGAAGCACCGGGGGCGGCCAGAACTTTCAGCCCTTCATCAATCACAGCCCGCGCTAGCGAATAACCTGGATCAGCGATCAACGGCGTGCCTGCATCTGATACATAGGCCACCGATTTTCCCGCCTTTAGGGCCGCAATTAGTTTTGGTCTTTGCGCAGGACCATTATGGTCGTGGTAAGGTATCAAATGCCGTCCAGCCAAATCTACCCCGTGAATATCCAGTAACCGGCGGGTATTTCGGGTGTCTTCGGCGGCCAAAACGTCAGCGCCGGCCAAAATATCAAGACTGCGCAAAGTTATGTCTTTCGCCGCACCAATAGGGGTTGCGACAAAATAAAGGGCTGATTCAAGGGATTGTATTCGATCCGTCAACAATTCACCCTTTTTGAAACATTTACTTGCGCTTGGCTCTTCTTTAGGTTTTGGCACATTAAAACCTTAGCTGACCAGCCAATTAGGAGCTTGCACCACATGTCTCGCGTATTTTCTCAGGCTCGTCGCCTGCTCCAGTTGTCTCTGATAATCTCGATCGGCGCATTTTTATCCGCCTGCGAACTTGATCTTGGCGGCACAGGCCCATTGGTGAACACCAACGCGCCCGTTCCTGTCGCTTTGTTGATCCCGTTTGGATCTGAAGAATCCAGCAATGATATTTTGGCGACAAGTTTGCAAAATGCCGCGCAGCTTGCCGTTTCCGATCTTGGCGACGTCAAAATAGATCTGCGCGTTTACCCGACCAACGGGACAGCAGCAGGCGCATCCGATGCAGCCTCTCAAGCCGTTAGCGAAGGGGCCAAAATTCTGTTGGGGCCCGTTTTTGCTGACGCAGCTAACGCTGCAGGTGCAGCTGTATCTGCTGCTGGGGTTAGTGTTTTAAGTTTTTCCAACAACACAGATGTGGCGGGCGGCAATGTTTTTGTGCTTGGCCATACCTTTGAAAACACCGCAGATCGCATGGTCAGCTATGCCGCCTCTAAAGGGCTGGGCAACGTGCTGGTAGTGCATGCAAATAACCTAACAGGCGAGGTTGGACGCAAATCAGTTGAAGCTGCGGCCCTTGATGCGGGCGCGACTTACACAGGTTCGGCCAGCTACGAATTTTCCCAACAAGGTGTGATTTCCGCAGTGCGCGACATCGCCGAACAAGTGCGTGAAACAGATACGAATGCGATTATTTTCGCGTCAGACACCGCGGGTGCATTGCCAATTTTGGCGCAGCTTTTGCCGGAAAACGGCATCAAACCGGACGAAATTCAGTTCATGGGCCTGACCCGCTGGGACGTTCCAACCCAAACATTGTCTCTGACAGGTTTGCAAGGCGGCTGGTTTGCCCTGCCAGATCCATCTCTTTCAGGTAGCTTCAAAGACCGCTACACACAGGCGTATGGTCAACCGCCACATCCGCTGGCAGGCATTGCCTATGATGGTGTAGCCGCTATTGGCGCGCTAATCTCCAATGGCTCCAGCGATGCATTAAGTCGTGAAAACCTAACACAACCGTCAGGGTTCGCTGGCGTAAACGGGGTTTTCCGCCTTTTGCCTGATGGCACGAATGAACGGGCAATGGCAGTGGTTGAAATAGAAAACAACCAAGTCAAAGTCATCGACCCGGCGCCCAGAAACTTCGGAGACGCCGGATTATAGGCTACATAGCTGATCTTTAAATGGTCAAGAAACCGGGTGAGACATTGGGCGGCAAGACGGCTGGGCTAATAAGCCCGCACTTACAAATCTTCGATGTCAACGCGGTGCAAACTGCGATCAACGCCGATCTGGAAACTGTGATAGACGCGCGCGAAAAACGTGCCTTAGCTGTTGACCATCTGGGCGCCGCCTACCGCGCCGGATTTTCACTTATCGGAGAAGCCTACAAGGCCGATCCCTACAAAACCCGCGAGGCCACAGCCAGTTATACTTGGCTAACCGACCAACTGGTTTGCGAGGTCCACCGCATTGCCTGTCTGATAAACCCTCCATCCGCCAAAGCGCCAAAATCGGCACAACTGACCATGATTGCCGTTGGCGGCTATGGCCGGGCTGAAATGGCCCCGTACTCTGACGTCGATCTGTTGTTTTTGACGCCCCCAAAGTCCGCGGCATGGGCTGAAACCGTGGCCGAATCCATGTTGTACATCTTTTGGGATCTGCGCCTTAAAATCGGCCATGCCACACGCACTGTAGCCGATTGCATTCGCTTGGGCCGTGAAGACTACACTATTCGCACATCTTTGCTGGAAGGGCGGTATCTGGTGGGCGACGAACCATTAAGCACCGAACTTGACGACAAACTTTGGAAGACCCTGTTCAAAGGTACCGGCCCGGAATTTGTCGAAGCAAAGTTAAACGAACGGGCTGAGCGGCATAAAAAGCAGGGTGGGCAGCGCTATATGGTTGAGCCCAACGTGAAAGAAGGCAAAGGCGGTTTGCGTGATTTGCAATCGCTATTCTGGATTGCAAAATACTTGCACCGCGTGCAAAAACCACGTGAATTGGTCAAACTTGGCATGTTCACCAAGGTCGAATTTGAAGTTTTCGCCAAAGCCGAAGATTTCCTATGGACCGTGCGCTGTCATCTGCATCTTTTGGCCAAACGCCCGATGGAGCATTTGACCTTTGACAACCAAGTCGGCGTCGCCACAGCTCTTGGATATGCTGACAAAGATGGCCGCCGTGAAGTCGAACATTTCATGCAAGATTATTTTCGCCACGCCACACAAGTCGGTGAACTTACGCGGATTTTCTTAACCGGACTTGAGGCTCAACATGTCAAACGCCAACCGCGCGTTGGCGAATTATTGTCGAGCGCCACGCGACGGCTGCGCACCCGCATTTCCGCAGGCTACAAATTACAACAGGGGCGACTGGTCATTGCCGATGAAGCCGCGTTTCTGCAGGACCCTTTGAATTTGTTGCGCGTATTCGAAGAAGGCCTGCGAACCCGCTATTTACTGCACCCCGATGTGATGCGCCTTGTGACCGCGAACTTGCATCTAATCGACGACAAAATGCGTAATAACCCAGAAGCCAACCGTATTTTCCTTGATATGCTGCTTGACTATGGCAACCCTGAACGGGGTCTTAGGCGGGCCAATGAACTCGGCGTTCTAGGCGCATTTATTCCTGAATTTCAGGCCATTGTCGCGATGATGCAATTCAACATGTATCACCATTACACCGTGGATGAACACACGATCCAGTGCATTGCAAGCCTTACAAAAATTGAAGAAGGTCATCTGGTCGAAGACTTGCCCGTCGCCTCGGGAATTCTGGAACGCGGGGTGAACCGCAAAGTGTTGATGGTAGCGCTATTGCTGCACGATATCGGCAAAGGCCGTGCTGAAGATCATTCAATTCTGGGCGAACGCATCGCCAAAACATTGGCGCCACGCCTTGGTCTTGATGCGGCCGAATGCGAGACCGTCTGTTGGTTGGTCCGCAACCACCTGTTGATGTCGGACGTAGCTCAAAAACGCGACCTTTCCGACCCGCGTACTGTGCGGGACTTCGCCAATATAGTTCAAAGCCGCACACGTCTGAAATTACTGACGGTTTTGACAGTTTGCGATATTCGCGGTGTTGGGCCCGGCGTTTGGAACAATTGGAAGGCACAATTAATCCGAGATCTTTACCATGCCACGCGAACGGCCCTGACATCCGGTGTTGACGATGGCGCGCAAACGCGCAGCGCAGACGATGCAAAAGCGGCTTTGGTGAAGTCGTTGAAGGGCTGGAATGCAGAAAAGCTGCAAGCAGAACTTGATCGGCATTACCCGTCGTATTGGCAAGGGCTTGATAGCGAGACCCAAGTCATTATTGCCCGTCTGATCCGCAAAGTTTCCGCTGATGGCATCATGTCCGATTTCAAACCCGATGAAGACCGCGATGCGACACGCGCCATATTTGTGATGGAAGACCATCCGGGCATTTTCTCGCGACTTTCTGGCGCGCTTGCTTTGGTTGGGGCAAATGTGGTGGACGCCAAAACTTATACAGCGTCTGATGGGTTTGCGACTTCTGTCTTCTG
>JBLHMX010000133.1:0-7691 GCA_047622625.1 Paracoccaceae bacterium
GGGCGTGGCATGCTATAGCAAGCCGTCAATTGGCACGCAAGCGTGTTCTGGGGCGATAGTTTGCCGGTTGCCAGAAATCACCGACGCCCGAGTTGCCCACGAATGGTTTCTGTGGCAAAACTGGCTTAACAAAGAAAATCCGATTCTTGACCCATATTCCAAACGATCCTTGAGCAGTAGCATGACAGATTTCACCGCCCTTCGCACAGCAATGGTAGATTGCCAAATCCGCCCTTCTGATGTGACCAAATTCCCGATTATAGAAGCGATGCTTTTGATCCGGCGCGAGCAATTTGTGCCGACCGGAATGCGCGATGTGGCCTATGCAGGTGATCATATTCAATTGGGTAAAAATCGTGTGGTTCTCGACCCCAGAGTGTTGGCCAAAATGTTGGATGCGCTGGAAATTCAACCCGATGAGCTGGTTTTGGATGTTGCCTGCGGGCTTGGTTATTGTGCGGCGGTAATCGGTCATTTAGCCGAGGCAGTTATCGCAGTTGAAGAAGACGAAGCCCTGGCATCAGAAGCCGAAACGAATTTGGCAGATGAGGCCGTCGACAACGCCGTTGTTGTTGCCGGACCTTTAATTGGCGGCGCGGCAAAACACGGGCCATATGATGTGATTGCTATACCAGGCGGTGTGCAGGAAATTCCAAGCGATTTGCTGGCGCAATTGAAAGATGGCGGCCGGATTGGTGCTGTTTTTGTGATGGGCGAAGGCGGGCAGGGTGCTGGTCAGTTCCGTGTCGGCATCAAAACGCCAAACGGTGTAGCCTGGCGTAATGTTTTTGACGCAACTGCACCACTTTTGCCTGGGTTCGAACGTGAAGTTGATTTTGCGCTTTAGGCCTCTTGAGAATACAAAACAAATGCCCACTTCAAGTGGGAAACAGGTCGCCGGGGGAACTATGAAATTTTTGCGCATTGGTGTTGCGGCGTTTGCGATTGTGACGATAGTTGCAAACGGTGTTAGCGCGCATACTCTGACAGATGCTTTGATCAAAGCTTACCGAAATTCGGCGCAGCTAAAAAGTGAACAGGCCTCTCTGCGGGCTACTGATGAAGGCGTAGCCCAGGCTTGGGCCGCGTTGCGGCCAACGCTTTCCGGCACCGCTACTGGCACGCGAACTCATTTTTTCTCGACAGGTAATAGAACGACTTCGGACAGTCTTGCCTTAAGCGCGAGTTTGTTGATGTGGGATGGCGGTAATACTGAATTGGGTGTTGAAGTCGCACGCATGGCTGTAGTGATGGCACGCGAGGGTTTGAACGACATCGAACAACAAGTGCTGCTAAACGCTGTAGTCGCATTTATGGATATGCGCCGGGATGCGCAGTTTTTGCAGTTGGCCGATAGCAATCGACGCGTGATCGCCAAGCAAGTTCAAGCTGCGAAAGATAGGTTTGAAGTTGGCGAGATCCGCCGCACCGACGTAAGCCAAGCCGAGGCGCGATTAGCAGGTGCGCTTAGTATTGTGGCTATTCGCCAAGGTAATCTAGAAATAGCCCGCGAGGCATTTCATGTGGCGGTCGGGGAGTATCCTGATAATTTGCAATCACCGCCCGCGCTACCGCGAATTCCGTCGTCAATTGATGCGGCAAAATCCATCTCTATGCGCAATCATCCGACGATATTACGATCACGGCATCTGTTGAAAATCGCGGATTTGAATGTTTTGCGGGCCGAGGCGGCAATGAAGGTTTCGATATCGCTTTCCGGTAGCTTAAGTGTGAGTTCGACTTCGACTGAAACAGCCAGTATTTCGATCATCGGCTCGGTTCCGATTTATTCTGGTGGCGCATTGGCTTCGGCCCATCGCCAGACCCTGGCGTTGCAAGAAAAAGCGCGCGCTGACATTCAGCTTGCTGGACTGCTGGTTTCGCAAAATACGACAAGATATTGGGCACAGTTGCAGATTGCAAAAGCATCCATTACCGCCCGCCAAAAAGAGGTTCGCGCCTCGCGCGTCGCCCTGCGTGGAATTCGTGAAGAGGCAGACTTAGGTGCGCGTACCACGTTAGACGTGTTGGACGCCGAAGCCTCGTTAGTTGGTGCCGAAACCAACATTGTTGCCGCAAAAAGGGATCAATACGTAGCAGTTTATTCGCTTTTGTCTGCTATGGGTTTGTTAACGGTTAATCATCTGCAGCTTGGAATTAAGACTTATGACCCGAATATCAACTATAACGCCGTCTCGACCGCGCCACCGGCAAGTGACCGCGGGAAGTTGCTGGAAAAGATATTCACGCGGGCCGGAAAAAAATAATGCACCAATCAAGGTGTTGTGTGTTGGACAGGCTGCAGCTACTATTTGTATAGAATGTTCGACTAGGATTGAGGGGAAGCAAGATGTCTGATCCAGTTTCATCAATGGATGTGGAAGATGTGCTTTCATCAATTCGGCGTTTGGTTTCTGAAGAAGCTAAAAGCACGGGCAATACCAGCGAATCAGTTGCGGAAATCGCATCGAATGATTTGCATGAGGCTGCAGAAACTGCGGCAGCAGGACCGCTTTCGGAAATTGTTCAAGCCATGGAAGACGATGTTACTGACGATGAAGATGTTTCGCCTTCGTGTGTTCCGCCGTCTAACGAGGTTGAAGATGACTTGGATGGTTTAGCGTCCGGTGAAAATGGTGAAGTTTCGTTTCGGCATAAATCATCAATCTCTTTGCGCCAAACTAAAGATCAGAAATTGGTGTTAACAGCAGCGTTCAGGGTTAGTGAACCTGATGCAAGCGGCGAAGATACGCAAAATGAAGCGCCAGAAGTTGCGGCGAATACGTCGAAAATATACCCTCATTTGCGACCTGTGGCAGACTTGCAGGATGTTGTGGAAACCGATGTGAATGTGCCGAATGAAAACCTGTCGGATGCCCTTGCGGCCAAAGATGCTGGCGACAGCGATCATGTGTCTGCAGTTATACGGCCCAAGAAAGTCATTTCGCCCTCGCGCTTTGAGGTCGCACCGGAAGACACCCTGTTTGACCGGGCAAAACATGCGATGGAGGCCGTTCGCCAGACAAACGATTTGCGCCGACCGACCGCAGTAGATGATGACGACGAAGTCGCGCAGGATGCGCCGATCGAAATTCTGACGACGCTTGACGAAGATCAATCGGAAACCGGTTCTGGCAAGCTATTCGGTGTCTCAATTGGGGCTTCAATTGGTTCCGAACAGGTTGCGGAAGAAGCCGAAACCGAGGATGAAACAGAAGAAGAAGCAGTTTCAGCGACGTCACCTTTCAGTCGTCTGGGCGAGTCTTTTGGCGGCGCAACTACCGATACTGAGGTCGAGGCGGATGAGGAAGAGCCCTCAACCATAAATTTTGCAGAAGAAGACGCGCCGGTCTTAGACGAAGATACATTGCGTGATCTGGTTTCAGATATGGTTCGCGAAGAATTGCAGGGCGAATTGGGCGACCGTATCACGCGAAACGTTCGCAAACTTGTGCGCCGCGAAATTCAGCGGGCTTTGGCAAGCCGCGAGTTTGAATAATTCGGGGTCGCAGCCAAGCTAAGCAATAAATTGAGATCAAGATGTTGCTCAAGATGATCGGCCAGTTCATCCAGCGTTTTCTCAACTTCGACGCTGTAATGCGTTCCTGAATTTTCTACACCCAATTCGGCCAGAAAACTTGCGCGAAACGCATCGCTGGTAAAAAGGCCGTGCAGATAAGCGGCCTTTATCCGGCCGTTTTTAGACTGCGCACCTTCGCGCCGCCCCTGAATTTCTAACCACGAATTCTGGCAATCGGGACCCGTGGTTATGCCGATATGAATTTCATAACCGGTTACCACAGACCCGTCTTTTAGGTAATGACCTGACACCGTTGCCAAGCGTTTTTCCGCCCGCATTACGGTGGTTACATCCAAATGACCCAGCCCTTCAACGGTGCAGGGCGCACCTTCGATGCCGTCGGCATCAATGATTTCACGACCAAGCATTTGATAACCACCACAAATCCCCAACACGTGCCCGCCACGTCGAATATGCGCCGCCAGATCAATATCCCAACCCTGTGCGCGGAAAAATGCCAGATCGGCAATGGTTGATTTACTGCCGGGGATCAGCACAAGATCGGCGTCGCTTGGCAATGTTGCGCCTGCCTCAATCATTTCCACCGTGACACCCGGTTCCTGACTTAGGGGGTCCAAATCATCGAAATTGGCGATCCGTGACAGGCGAGGCACGGCGATCTTGAATGCGCCGTTCTTGGTCGAACGAATGTCCATGATATCTTCGGCGGGCAGTTTATGAGCGTTGGCAAACCACGGCAAAACCCCGACCGAGGGCCAGTTGGTGCGGGTCGAAATCTCGTGTAGACCTTGGTCAAACAGCCGAATGTCCCCGCGAAACTTGTTTATCACAAAGCCGCAAATGCGGTCGCGATCTGCTTCTGGCAGAACCACCTGCGTGCCAACGATTTGGGCAATGACGCCACCACGATCAATGTCTCCGGCCAAAATGACAGGCACATCGGCTGCCTCAGCGAACCCCATATTGGCGATGTCACCGGCGCGCAGATTGATTTCGGCGGGGCTTCCAGCCCCTTCAATGATCACAAGATCGACGTTGCGTGAAATTCGTTCAAAGCTTTCAAGAACGGCATCCAGCAGTTTGGGTTTCAAATCGGCATAGTCACGCGCGGCAACCGTGGCGATGCGTTTTCCCTGAACCACGACCTGCGCTCCGATGTCAGATTCGGGCTTCAACAAAACCGGGTTCATATCAGAATGCGGCGCGACACCTGCCGCCAAAGCCTGCAACGCCTGCGCGCGGCCAATTTCACCGCCATCAATTGTGACGGCTGCATTGTTTGACATGTTTTGCGGCTTGAAAGGGTGTACCTTCATGCCACGGCGTGTGAAAGCACGGCACAATCCAGCCACCAAAAGTGATTTGCCAACATTAGAGCCGGCCCCCTGGATCATTATGGCTTTGGTCATTCGCACCCCAATCATTTGCGCATATGCGATTCTTGCGAGGCGTAAAAGCCTATTTCGCGCCTTTGCCCTGTACGACACTTTGATGCACAAACTCTGATGCATCTTCCAAAACTTTACGTTTCTTGCGATAAAGGAAAAACCGCGCAACCCCGCGGCGTGATCCCAAACTAGGTGCGCGTGGATCAATTATGAATTTGTCGCGCCATCCGGCCGGCAGCGATAAACCGCATTCCACTGCCCGCTCTAAAATCCAGACTAAGGGGATGTTCGACAGGCCGCGCGCTTCTTGAAAATTGCCCAAATGGCCACCGACATCACCATGTGCGCCGCGAAACCATGCCTGCTGCAATCGCCCGTGCCAGCCGGGACGCGTCTGCCATAAAATTGGGGTGAAGGCGCGGCGATCCTCATCCATTGCTAAGGCATGGAAACCGTTTTTCGTGGCATTGCCTAGCGTGTGGTCGTGAAAATCTGTGGGTTTGGGGGCCAGCCGCCACAATAAGGGATACTGAATTCCCAACGCCTTCACAGTGTCCCATGCGCCGATCATTTCGATGTGCACGTCCTTGTAACAAAGGGCATCGGAAAATTCGGTAAGGTTGCGGCTGTGTGTGCGATTTCGGTAATGGCGAAACACTTGGCGGATGTTGCGTTCGGTGGCGCATTCTTGTTTTAACAGGCCGATATGGTCGATAATTCCGGCAAGCGAGCGAACAGCATAAGCACCGCGCGAAAACCCGAACATAAATATCCGGTCGCCTGGGCGATACTTGGCGGCAATAAATCCGTAGGCACGCCGCATCTGTTGCGTCACGCCTCGCCCCGCAGCCACATCAACCATGCTGCGCCAATTGTACCACTGAATGCCCTCTTCATAAGTTACAGATAATCGGGCCGATGGCGTGATTTCCTGCAACAACCGATAGGTTAGACCGGCGTTGGTTTCTTGCGATGGGTGCAAGGTACTTAATGTGCCGTCGATGATGACAACATGGGTAACTGGGCTGCGGCTCATTCGACTATTCTTAGCTTGGAGTTAGAAGGGTAGGAAACAATTTCCCGGCATTTGACCATTGGAGTTCCTTGCCTTCTTGGGCGATTGGCGTTTTGGTAAGGGTATTAATTATCAGCTGTTAGGTGGGGACATGTCTGAAATCGATGGGTTTAGCAAATTCGAATTTTCTGGCCCGCTGGCGGATGGGGAACAAGTTAGTCACACGGTGTTCTTTAAGGGCGATGGACCACCGATTATCATATGGCAGGAACTTCCCGGAATATTGCCGGAAATGATCGACCTGGCCAACAGAATGGCTGAAAAATACACGATCTATATGCCACATTTATTTGGCCGGATTGGTAAGTTTGATATGGGGCGGAATTTGCTTCAACTGTGTATTCGGCGTGAGTTTCACCTTTTTGCTGGCGGTAAATCCAGCCCGATTGCAAATTGGATGCGGGCACTATGCCGGGACGTTCAATCGCGCCATGACGGGCAACAGGTTGGCACGCTTGGCATGTGCTTAACCGGTGGTTTCGCCCTGACATTAATGGCGGACGACAGCGTTCTTGGTGGCGTGGCAAGTCAGCCGTCGTTGCCGATGTTCAAGCAAACAGCGCTGCATATGAGTGACGCGGAGATCACCGAAGCTAAGGCAGGAATGGCAGCAAAGGGGCCAGCATTAGCGATGCGTTATGAAGGGGACATTCTGTGTAAGCGGGCCAAAATGACTACTTTGGAACAGGCATTTGGAGCTGGCATCGTGACCCATGAATTTCCGGGTAGGAAACACGCTTTATTAACGGGTCACTATTTGGACGAGGCTTACGAGATGATGATGGCGTATTTCGATGCTAGGTTCGGATTGGAGACCTAGGTAATAACCAGTCTCGTCGATGCGCACAGTGGAACGCGACTGTCCGGTTAGAAATATTCCAAAGGCTTGATTGCGACGCCCGGTCGTTTTTTCGACAGACGGATGATCAGCAATCAGTCAATTTTTGACTGAAATCCAATCCAAAGGGCGAACATGCTTCAGTCTCAAACCCTAACGAACGGGCGATTGCCGCCCTCTTTGATCGAACAATATTGGCAAGATGGTTTTCTATTTCCGCTGCCCACGGGTCAGACTACCAAAGTTGCGGATTGGCGGTGTAAATTTGAGCAGATGGAGCAGGATTGGTTATCCGCCGATCTGCCGTTACCGCTTAATTCCTATAAACGTCTGAACGCCCAATGCGTGATGCCTTTGGCTTTTGAAATCGCCAACGATGCGGCTATTCTTGATCTTGTCGAAGGTGTGCTTGGCCCCGATATTCTGCTGTATTCGGTCGAGTTTTTCGTCAAAGAACCACACACAAATCATGTTGTCACCATGCATCAAGATCTGACCTATTGGGGTATGGGTGCGATTGACGGGCTGGTCACCGCGTGGGTGCCACTTAGTCCAGCAACACCTGCGTCTGGCTGTATGGATTTCGTTAGGGCAAGCCATAAAAACCCGATCCTGCCGCATCAAGATACATATGCCGAAAGCAATTTACTATCACGCGGTCAGGAAATCGCGGTTGACGTGGCCGACGCAGATAAAGTCGCGATCGAACTTCATCCCGGGCAAATCAGTCTTCATCACGGGCTAACAATCCATGGGTCGGGCCCGAACACATCTGCTGATCGGCGTATCGGCGCAGCAGTTCGTTACTTGACGCCAGCAATTGCGCAAGACAATGGTGAACCCGAATAC
>JBLHMX010000134.1:0-7582 GCA_047622625.1 Paracoccaceae bacterium
AACCGCAGCAAGTCGCGCCCCAAACGGCGTGGGCGCGGACGTTCCAAGGCGGCTTCAAACGCAGATGCTGAGGTAACGCAAGACGTCGTAGCCACCGATGACGCAGCCGAAATTACCGGCATGGAAGTGGCAGAAGCGGCCGATGCCGACGATAGCAACGAACCTATATTGGGGTTTGAAGCAGGCGAAACTGCACCCGCTCCCGAGGTCGAGGCGAAATCAGAAGACGCGCCCACCGATTCAACCGACACAGACACAGACACCGCCGACACCGACAATTCAAATGACGATCAGGCGCGTGAATGGGCCGACGATCAAAAAGCTGGCGAAGCTGATGACAATAGCGACGACGATGGTGGCGACGATAACGACGACGATAGCGATGATGACGACAGCGGTTCGGATAAATCTGACGGCGACTCTGACATCGAATCTGTTGCTCAAGAAGACGAGCAAGAAGAAATTCGCCCGCGTCGCAAACCGCGCCCGCGCCGTTATAAAATCCAAGAAGTCATTAAAGTTCGCCAAATCCTGCTGATCCAAGTCGTAAAAGAAGAACGCGGCAACAAAGGCGCTGCGCTAACAACATATTTGTCGTTGGCAGGTCGTTACTGTGTTTTGATGCCAAACACCGCGCGCGGCGGCGGCATCAGCCGCAAGATCACAAATGCAGCGGACCGCAAGAAACTAAAAGAAATCGCAGGCGACATTGTTGTGCCGCAGGGCGCCGGATTAATCATTCGCACAGCTGGCGCCAAGCGCACCAAAGCCGAAATTAAGCGTGACTACGATTATTTGCTGCGCCAATGGGAGCAGGTTCGCGACTTAACGCTAAAGTCAATTGCACCGGCCCCGATCTATGAAGAAGGCAGCCTAATCAAGCGGTCGATCCGCGATCTTTACAACCGCGAGATTGATGAGATTTTGATCGAAGGCGAGCTTGGCTACCGTTTGGCCAAGGACTACATGAAAATGCTCATGCCGTCCCACGCCAAGAACGTAAAACACTACACCGATCCACTGCCGCTTTTTGCCCGTTTTCAGGTCGAAAGTTATTTGTCGGGCATGTTTAACCCGACTGTGCAGCTTAAATCAGGCGGTTATATCGTTATCGATACGACCGAAGCACTGGTTGCGGTTGACGTAAACTCGGGTCGGGCCACCAAAGAAAGTTCGATCGAAGACACGGCAACAAAAACCAATTTAGAAGCCGCCGAAGAAGTCGCTCGCCAGTTGCGTCTGCGCGATTTGGCCGGACTGATTGTGATCGATTTCATTGATATGGAAGACCGGCGCAACAATGCCGCGGTTGAAAAACGGATCAAAGATCGGTTGAAAACAGACCGCGCCCGTATTCAAGTTGGGCGGATCTCGGGCTTTGGTTTGATGGAAATGTCGCGCCAACGCTTGCGCCCCGGCATGATCGAAGCCACGACCTCGCCCTGCCCTCATTGTCACGGTACGGGCCTAACACGGTCAGACGACAGCTTGTCGCTTTCGATCTTGCGCGAATTGGAAGAAGAAGGTGTGCGCCGTCGCTCGCGCGAGGTGCTTATCACAGCGCCGCTTGCGATTGCCAATTACATGCTGAACCAAAAACGCGATCACGTGGCGATGATTGAGGGCCGTTATGGTCTTTCGATCCGAATTGAAGCAAACCCTGCTTTGATCAGCCCCGATTACACGCTTGAGCGGTTCAAAACGGCCACACGGATTGTGCCCGAAGCAACGGCGCAAGTCGTATCGATGGAAACCTCTTTGGGCGATGCCCCCAAGGAAGAAGACATCGCCGAACCGATTGAAGTAGTTGAAGAAAATAACGGCACTTCTGAGAATAACACCGAAACGAACGAAGATGGCGCGCCCAAGAAAAAACGGCGTAGGCGTCGGCGTCGCGGTGGACGCGGCCGAAATGGCGACCAAAATGGTGAGCAAACTCAGGAACAAGCGGCAGACGGCGATCAGCCTTCAAATAACGATAACAAGCCTGCCGATACCCCTGAAAATGGCGATGCTGTAAACGCAGAGCCCGAACCAACTGCTGTTGTTGCAGATGCACAACCTGCCGACGGTACAGACCCTGTTGCTGAAGGACCGAAGAAACCAGCACGCAAACGCCGCACAACAAAACGCGCTTCTGATAAGACCGAGCAGCCCGAAAGCACAGAAACTGAAAGCGTTGCTGCACCGGTTGATGAAAGCCAAGAGGCCGAAGCAAAACCCGCAGATAAGCAGGAAGAAAAGCCTGCTGAAAAACCAAAGCGGAAGTACACGCGCAAACCAAAAGCACCCGTTGTTGATGCGGTGGTAGAGGCGGCTCCGGAAGCGGCGAAAGAACCTGCGGCGCAAATCGCACCAAAGCCTAAACCCGAGCCGATTATTGTGGCCACGCCAAAAACTGAACCGGCACCAGAAGCGGTTGTAGATCCGGTTGCCGCCGAACCTGCGAAACCCAAACGTCGCGGTTGGTGGTCACGCGGCTAAAACGGCGCATATTAATAACGGAAGGCCCGGAATGCTCTGGGCCTTCCGCTTTTTTGCAAGTTGAAATTCACAATCAAGGCATCACCAAATGGCCGTCTTGAATTTGCATCCATAAAAACCGTAAACTTGCGAAAAGCGACGGACGCCGAATATGCCCAGATCAAGCGGCTGAACCGCGCGAATTTGGCGAGATATTGTTGAGCG
The DNA here is from genome assembly GCA_047622625.1 of Paracoccaceae bacterium. GTDB lineage: Bacteria > Pseudomonadota > Alphaproteobacteria > Rhodobacterales > Rhodobacteraceae > UBA5972. The sequence continues at coordinate 2,689 of JBLHMX010000134.1, forward strand.
ACTGAAAGGGATTTAAGTGCCTGGATTTGCGATTAAGTGCCTGACACAGATGAAACAAATCTCAGGCCGCGTGGCATTTGCAGGCCTAATTGGTATCACGTTGTTTGCGCAAGCCAGCGCCGGATTTGCACAGGGTCTGATCCGCGACGCCGAAATAGAAAACACGCTGGCGAAAATTGCCCGACCCCTGTTCAAATCTTCCGGTGTCGGCCGCAATCAAATCGAAATCCTGGTGGTTAACGACAGCTCGTTAAATGCGTTTGTCGTTAATGGTCGGGCAATATTTTTGCATTCCGGCCTCATCACCCGGCTTGAAACCGTTGAAATGCTACAGACAGTCATCGGGCATGAACTGGCACATATCACCAGTGGTCATTTGGTGCGTCGATCGTTAAACCAGCAATCCGCCCAAACCGCGATTGGCCTTGGTTTGTTGTTAGGCATCGCGGCTGCGGCCTCGGGAAACAGCGAACTAGCAGGCGGCCTAGCAGCCGGGACCACCGGCTCAACGATCCGCAATTTTCTAAGCCATTCTCGTGCCGAAGAAACATCCGCCGATCAGGTCAGCGTGCGCTATTTGGTTCGCGCCGGTATTGACCCTGCCGCCGCGCTAGATGTTATGGAAATCTTTCGCGGCCAAGAGGCGTTGTCTATTGGTCGCCAAGATCCTTATACGCGCTCGCATCCGCTTAGCCAGGATCGCATCCGCGCGCTAAAAGGCCAAATCGCGGCCTATTCCGGTAGATCGGTCGCAACCTCGGCTGACTTAAAATATTGGCACGCCAGAATGCAGGCAAAGTTCAGTGGATTTACTGGCAACCCCTCGTATATTTTGCGCAAACTCAACAAAAATGACCGATCCGAACCTGCTGTGATGACACGAGCAATCGCCTATCACCGGCAAGGCAAGCTTCGCTTGGCGATGAAACAGATGTCAATTCTTCTGAACAAACGCCCGCAGGATCCTTATTACCGTGAACTTGAAGGTCAGATATTGTTGGAAGGCGATGACGCCAAAAGTGCCGTAAGAGCCTATAAAAAGGCGGTTGCCCTAGCCCCAAAAGAGCCGCTTATTCTGGCGGGGTATGGCCGGGCTTTGTTAGCGCTAAAAACCAAATCGGGTGATATTCAGGCGCTTAAAACCTTGCGACGGGCGCGCCAAATGGATCCACGCGATGCACGCATGCTGCGCGATCTTGCTGTGGCATGGGCGAAGTTTGGCAACAATGGCATGGCATCACTTGTCACGGCCGAGCGATATGCCTTGCTAAGCCGCTTTAAAGACGCGCAAACCAATGCCAATCGGGCGGCAGGGCTATTGCCACGCGGGACAATTTCCTGGCTGAGGGCACAAGATATTTTAGCGGCCTCAAAGGTCGCATTGAAGAAATAGGACACAAAATGAAACGCATGTTATTCTCGATTTCAGTCATCGCAGCACTGGTTTTTGTTGTGATACAAATCCAAAAACCAGACACGCCAGTAGTCGAATTGCCCACTCCTGACGTGGTTGCGGCGGCTGGAAATGTGGCTGAAACGCCTGGCCCCAAAGATATGACCGATGTAGAACGGCTTGCCTTTCGTTCCGAAGTTCGGGCCTACCTTTTGGACAACCCGGAAGTATTGATGGAAGCCATTCAAGTTCTGGAAAACCGTCAACAACAAGATCAGGCGGCCGGCGACGATGCATTGGTCGCTGCAAATATCGATGAAATCAACAGCGACGGGTTTTCTTATGTCGGCGGCAATCCTGAGGGCGACGTCACTTTGGTAGAGTTTCTTGATTACCGTTGTGGATTTTGCCGACGTGCCCACGACGAGTTAACCAAGTTGTTGGAAGCCGACCCAAACATTCGACTTATCGTTAAAGAATTCCCAATTCTGGGTGAACAATCCACACTTTCCGCAAGGCTTGCAGTTGCGACTCTGCACCAAGCCGGACCCGAGGCGTATCACGCGCTTGGCGATTTCTTGATTACTTTTAACGGCAATTTAACCGAAAAAACCATGGCCGCTGTTTTAGAAAAACAGGGGCTGAATTCGGCAGCAATTATCGCCTATATGGATGATCCCGCCGTGGCAGGCCATATCGCATCCGTAAATGGTTTGGCAGGTAAACTGCAAATCACCGGAACCCCGACCTTTGTTTTGGGCGGCGAGATGATACGCGGATACGTCCCTTTGGCAAACATGCAGGAAATGGTTGCCTATTTCCGCGCAGCAGAGCAATAGCCCGATCTTATGAATTTTTCGCCTAAAAACCGTCGTGAATGCTTTTCTCGGGGCTAAAATGCGTATATGCAAGGGTATCTGGCAAAGCTTGCAGTTAAGACGAGCGCAATAAACAAAAGTAGGGCCGAAAACTCATGTCTAAGAAACCCCAAGACGCCGATGTGGCGTTTGTTCAGGCGCTTGCCGAGTTGTTGCGCGCAAATGACCTAACCGAAATCGAAGTTGTGCGCGAAACTGACGGTGACAATACCCTAAACGTGCGCGTTGCCCGCCAAATCGAGGCCGCGCCCGTTGTAATGGCGGCCCCAGCCCCGGTTGCCGCCGCTGCACCGCAAGCAAGTGCTGCACCAGTAGCGGCAGCACCTAAATCAGACGATCCCGCACAGCATCCTGGCGCTGTCACTTCTCCTATGGTTGGCACAGTTTATCTGTCGGCCGAACCCGGCGCACCGGTTTTTGTTAGCGTGGGTGACAAAGTCACCGAAGGCCAGACAGTTTGCATTGTTGAAGCTATGAAAACCATGAACCAAATTCATGCGCCGCGCGCCGGTACAGTCAAGCGGATCGTTGTTGAAGACAGCGGCCCGGTTGAATTTGGCGCGCCCTTGATGATCATCGAATAGACCGGAGAAAGCCCATGTTCTCGAAGGTTTTAATCGCTAATCGCGGCGAAATTGCCCTACGTATTATCCGGGCCTGCCAAGAAATGGGCATCTCGACCGTTGCTGTGCATTCCACGGCTGACGCTGATGCTATGCACGTGCGGATGGCAGATGAAAGCGTTTGCATTGGTCCCCCATCAAGCACGAACAGCTATTTGTCTATTCCAGCGATTATTTCCGCCTGTGAAATCACTGGCGCCGAAGCAATCCATCCCGGGTATGGGTTTCTGTCGGAAAATGCTAATTTTGTGCAGATCGTTGAAGACCACGACTTAAAATTCATTGGTCCAACAGCAGCACATATTCGGCAAATGGGCGATAAAATAACAGCCAAAGACACGATGAAACGGCTTGGTGTGCCTTGTGTGCCCGGTTCGGATGGTGGTGTGCCTGATCTTAAGGCTGCCCATAAAATCTCTGATGGCATGGGCTTTCCTGTCATTGTCAAAGCCACAGCAGGTGGTGGCGGGCGCGGTATGCGAGTGGCGCAAACCAAGGCCGACCTTGATGATGCGTTTCGTTCGGCACGCTCTGAAGCCAAGGCCGCTTTTGGCAATGACGAAGTCTATATAGAAAAGTACCTAATGCTTCCGCGGCACATTGAAATTCAGGTGTTTGGCGATGGCAAAGGCCGCGCGGTGCATCTGGGTGAACGCGATTGCTCGTTGCAAAGACGCCACCAAAAAGTCTTTGAAGAGGCCCCCGGCCCGTCAATTGATGCCGAAACCCGCGCACGGATCGGTAAAACCTGTGCAGATGCCGTTGCCGCAATTAACTATGCTGGCGCTGGCACAATTGAGTTTTTGTTTGAACGCGGTGAATTTTTCTTCATCGAAATGAACACCCGCTTGCAAGTTGAACACCCTGTGACCGAAGCGATTTTCGGGGTCGATCTGGTGCAGGAACAATTGCGCGTCGCATCGGGCGAGGACATGTCGTTTGTCCAGGAAGACCTGACAATTCGCGGTCACGCAATCGAAGTGCGCATCAACGCCGAACGATTGCCAAATTTCACCCCTTGTCCGGGCACTGTGTCGACTTTTCATGCGCCCGGTGGGCTTGGTGTGCGCATGGATTCCGCCCTTTACGCTGGTTATTCCATCCCGCCCTATTACGACAGTCTGATCGGAAAGTTGATTGTGCATGGGCCTGATCGCCCCGCAGCACTTGCCCGATTGAAACGCGCCTTGGGCGAGTTCATCATCGATGGCATCGACACCACCACACCACTGTTTGATGCTTTGCTGGAAGAAGAAGCTGTGCAAACCGGCGATTACAACATCCATTGGCTGGAACACTGGCTTGATGCCAATACCTGACAGCAATGGCGAAAGACAGCGACCCACCGATCACGCCTGAATTGTTGCTTTACGCCTATTCTCAAGGCGTATTTCCCATGTCACATGGCGGCGAAGACGACAGCATATTCTGGGTCGATCCGTCTGCCCGAGGAATATTACCGCTGGACAGTTTTCACATTTCACGGTCCCTAGCGCGTACCATTCGGCGTAGCGCGTTTGAAATTCGCACCAACACAGATTTCCCAGGCGTTGTGAATGCCTGCGCAAATAGGGACGAGACCTGGATCAACCAAGAAATATCTGATCTTTACAATGCATTGCACCAAATGGGGCACGCGCATTCGCTTGAAGTTTTTGACAGCGATTGCCTTGTTGGTGGTGTATATGGCGTCGCAATTGGGGCCGCGTTTTTTGGTGAAAGTATGTTTTCAGCGCGCGATAATGGGTCAAAGATTGCGCTGGCCTATCTGGTTGATCGGCTAAACTTTGGCGGATTTTTGCTGTTTGATACGCAATTTATCACAAGCCATTTGCAAAGCCTGGGCGGCGTTGAAATCGACCGCGAAACCTACCAATCCAAGTTGGCGGTAGCGTTAGAAAGCCCGGCTGATTTTCAGGCTCATCCCTCGTCTGACGTCACGGCTTCGGGAATTTTACACCGCAATACCCAGACATCGTAGCGTGGGTGATCCATCGCTG
>JBLHMX010000135.1:0-7548 GCA_047622625.1 Paracoccaceae bacterium
TTATGCTGGTTACGGCGCTTGCGCCTGAAATTGGCTATGACAACGCGACCAAAGTCGCCAAAACCGCCCATAAGAACCGCACAACCCTAAAGGCCGAGGCAATAGCCCTTGGTTTTGTAGATGAAGCGACGTTTGACCGGGTGGTTAGGCCTGAGAATATGATTGGGCCAAAGGCGTAGTCTTGGCCGATATTGTTAATCTAAAACGGGCGCGCAAAACGGTTGATCGCACCCAAAAGCAGATCACGGCCAGCGGAAATGCCGCTAAATTTGGCAGAACCAAGGTTCAAAAACTGGCTGAATTAGACGCCGCAACCAAAACGAAAACGCATTTGGATAACCATAAGTTGGAAGATGATGCCAAATAGGCGGCCTAAAAAACATTCGCTGACTTTGCGCGGGCACCGCACTTCGGTGTCGCTGGAAGATGAATTTTGGACGGCATTTTGTAAAATCGCCGCGATTCAGAACAAAGCGATAAATGTACTGGCCGCTGAAATCGATACGGATCGTGGCGTGGACCTGGGCCTAGCAAGTGCGATCCGGTTGTTTGTGCTTAAGTTTTATCAGAAAGTTTAACTAAGATTTTGACCAGAGCCTAAGTAAGGCTCCGGTCAAGATTTGGCGTTTAGCCAACCAGTTCAAGACCGGAAAAGAAAAACGCAATTTCTTCGGCGGCTGTTTCAGGTGCATCTGAACCGTGAACCGAGTTTTCACCAATCGACAGCGCGAATTCTTTACGAATCGTGCCTGCATCTGCATCTGCCGGATTGGTCGCGCCCATAACTTCGCGGTTTTTCGCAATCGCGTCTTCGCCTTCCAAGACTTGGACAACAATCGGCTCGGAAATCATGAATTCACATAATTCGCCAAAAAATGGCCGCTCAGAATGCACTCCATAAAAGCTTTGCGCTTGGGCCAAAGTCAATTGAATGCGCTTTGACGCAACGATGCGAAGGCCTGCGGCCTCGAACTTAGCGGCAATCGGGCCAGTCAGGTTGCGTTTGGTGGCGTCGGGTTTGATGATCGAAAATGTGCGCTGCATGGCCATAGTTTTATCTTTCGTAAGTTGGAATTTGCGCCCCAGTAACATGCCAATCAAGCCTTGAAAAGTCGTGTTTTTATCTGCCGTTGACACGCACCCATTGATCGGGGCAAATGCCGCCATGTTACGCATCTCAGATATCACTTTCTCGGTTCAAGGCCGCCAGCTTTTTGAAGGCGCCAGTGCGGTCATCCCGACGGGCCACAAAGTTGGATTTGTCGGCCGAAATGGTACGGGCAAAACCACATTGTTTAACCTAATCACCGAGCAATTGGTGCTTGAGGATGGCAGTATTTCCGTTCCCAAAGGCGCGCGTATTGGCGGGGTCGCTCAAGAAGCTGAAGTTAGCGAAATGTCATTGCTAGACACCGTTCTTGAGGCCGACACCGAACGCACATCGCTGTTGGCCGAGGCTGAAACCGCGACCGATCCCATTAGAATTGGCGATATTCATGGCCGGCTGGCCGATATTGATGCCTATTCCGCCGAATCGCGGGCGGCCTCAATTTTGTCGGGTCTTGGGTTTGACCAGGCGGCTCAAGCTCTGCCGTGTTCGGAATTTTCTGGCGGTTGGCGCATGCGCGTGGCCCTTGCAGGCGTGTTGTTTGCGCAGCCAGAAATCTTGCTGCTGGATGAGCCGACCAACTATCTTGATCTTGAAGGCACGATTTGGCTTGAGGCCTATCTGGCGAAATATCCCCACACGGTTCTGGTTATTTCGCATGATCGCGAGCTTTTGAATCGTTCTGTTAACGCCATTCTGCATTTGGAAAATCGCAAACTCACGCTTTGGACCGGTGGTTATGACCAGTTCGATAAACTGCGCCGCGAAAAACAAGAACAAGCCAGTGCTGCCAAAAAACGCCAAGACGCACGGCGTGATCACATGCAATCTTACGTCGATCGGTTTCGTTATAAGGCCAGCAAGGCCAAACAGGCCCAGTCACGTCTGAAGATGATTGAAAAGATGCCGGTAATTTCGCTGGATGGCGAAGGCGCGACAATTGCGTTTAATTTTCCGTCGCCCGAAGAACTTGCGCCGCCGATTGTCAAACTAGAGGACGTCACCGTCGGCTATGACGGTCAGGCTGTTTTGCGCAACCTTGATCTTAGAATTGATCAAGACGATCGCATCGCCTTGCTGGGCGCCAATGGTCAGGGAAAATCGACACTTTCCAAACTGTTAGCGGGCAAACTTGAAGCTATGTCGGGCAATATTCATGCCTCATCCAAGTTGCGCATCGGTTATTTCGCCCAGCATCAGGTCGACGAACTTGAGCTTGATGAAACACCAATTCAACACATGCGGCGCTTGCGTCCCGGTGAAACGCCGGGTCGGTTACGGTCGCGTCTTGCGGCAGGTGGTTTGGGTGCTGAACAGGCGGAAACGCTGGTTGGCAAGCTGTCAGGCGGGCAAAAATCCCGCCTGTCGCTGTTGATCGCCACCATTGATGCACCACACATCCTGATCCTGGACGAGCCAACCAACCACCTTGATATACAAAGCCGCGAAGCACTGGTGCGGGCGTTAACTGATTATCAGGGTGCAATTATTTTAGTCAGCCACGACCCGCATCTTGTGTCCCTGACAGCTGATCGCTTGTGGTTAGTTAAAAATGGCGAAGTTAACGTTTATCACGAAGACATGACGGCCTATCGCAAACTACTGCTGTCAGAACGTGGTGCCGGTGGGTCTGTTTCCAAGCAACAACAGTCAGAAAACCCAAAGAAAAAGGCAAACGCCAAGCGCCAGCAAAAGGCCCCGTTACAGGCCGAAGTTTCAAAATGTGAACAACGCGTTGCCAAGCTAGAAGAGATGCGGTTGCGCCTAGAACAGCGTTTGGCCGATCCGAAACTTTATCAATCCGCCGAAAAAGGCGTGTTTGAAGGTTTGCAGGCCAAAAGCGTGGAACTTAAGGCGGCGATCGAAAAGGCCGAAGCCCTGTGGCTTGCGGCAATTGAAAAGCTGGATGCTGTCTGAAACTTGAAATTCAGCAAATGAGGACCAAAGTAAAGTAAGGCGTCAGGCGCCCAAACTTACAAGGACAGAGCTTTGAACATCGGTGGCGACAATATTGGGCGGCTGATCTATCTGGTCATTCTGTTGGTCATCATCGGTAGATGGGTGTTTGCACAAAACCGCCAGAGACTTGGTAAGAACTTGCAGCAAATGGTGCTTTGGGGGTTTCTATTCGCCGGTGCGATCCTGCTTTACGGCATTAAGGATGATCTGCAACAACAGATCGTGCCTCGCGCCACGGTGCAACAAAATGGCGATCAAATTGTTTTAACACGAGCGCGTGATTTACACTTCTATGCAACGTTGAAAGTTAACGGGCAAGATGTTGTTTTTATTGTAGATACCGGCGCGACCGAAATTGTTTTAAGCCATTCAGACGCCCAGAAAATTGGACTTGATATCAACACCCTTGCCTTTATTGGTACAGCGCAAACAGCCAATGGCAGCGTACAAACCGCCCGCGTCAAGCTGGCCGAGGTTGAATTTGGTGGCCAGATAGACGCGAATGTTACGGCTTGGGTCAATGACGGTGATATGTTTGGCTCGCTTTTAGGTATGAGCTACTTATCGCGGTTTTCGCGTTTGGAAATAGCCGGAAACAAACTTTACCTCACGCGCTAGGTACATTTTTGCTGGCCTTCTCGGCCCAGCCGCCACCTTCTTGCGACCAGTATTTTGCGGGCAAACCCGCATCTGTTAACATCTTCCATTGTTCGCGGGCTTGGGTCAGGGCCGGTTCGTCATTTCCATCGAATACAACACAAACACGGGCAAAGTCGTTCGCTTCACTTGCTGAGACGGTCGCGCGATCCACAGCAAATAGAATATCGGCATTGTTAGGCACATCTGTCCCGGTGGTTAACAAAATCGGTTGATCAGCATCCGCGCCGCCGCCCGCAAAGCCATGCGCCAAGAACGATGTATCAGCGCCAAGCCACAACCTTTGATCCAACCAATCCAGCCTTTCGGCTGATCCCGCACGCACAACCACGTTCCAGCCGCGCGCCCGAGATTTCGTCAATAAATCGGGCAAAGTAACCTCGAGCGGCGTGCGTGTCAGATGATAAAATAGAACTTCGGCCATTTGCTCGGTTAACCCTGATATTTATCGCGTATCAGTCGATCAAGCGCCATAACGCCCCAACCAGTCGCCCCTTTTGGGGCCAGCGTGCTTTCTTGAGAAAGCAGCGCAACACCCGCAATATCAAGATGGATCCACGGCACATCGTCTTTGACGAACCGTTTCAAAAACTGAGCTGCGGTGATCGCGCCACCAGCACGCCCGCCGATATTTTTCATGTCAGCAATGCGTGATTTAATCAAATCGTCATACCCCTGGCCCAGCGGCATATGCCAAGCCCCCTCGCCTTCGGCATTCGCGGCCTTCAAGAAGGCTTTGCAAATCGCATCGTCATTGGAAAACACGCCGGCATTTTCATGCCCAAGGCCGATGATGATCGCACCAGTTAATGTAGCAAGGTTTATCATGCCAACAGGGGCAAATTTTTCCTGCGTATACCAAAGAATATCTGCCAGAACCAAGCGGCCTTCCGCATCGGTGTTAATCACTTCAATAGTGTCACCCTTCATGGATTTCACCACATCACCTGGTCGCTGTGCCCGCCCGTCTGGCATATTTTCAACCAGCCCGACCACACCAACCACATTGGCGGGGGCTTTGCGCAGGGCAAGCGTGCGCATGACCCCGGAAACAACACCGGCCCCGCCCATATCCATGGTCATTTCTTCCATGCCGCCAGCCGGTTTTATCGAAATGCCGCCTGTGTCAAAAACCACACCCTTGCCAACTAAAGCAAAAGGCGCTTCATCGCCGCCGCCTTTCCATTCCATAACAACAACTTTAGTCGGCGTGACAGACCCAAGACCCACGCCCAAAAGCGCGTGCATACCAAGATCTTCAAGTTCTTCTTCGTCCAAAATCGTGACCTCAAGACCCAAGTCTTGCATTGCCGCCAGACGCGCCGCGAAGTCTTCGGTAGTCAACACATTCGCAGGCTCATTCACCAAATCTCGGGTAAAAAATACACCTTCAGCCACGGCCGCCATCGGGTGGGCCAAACGTGCAACTTCTTCCGGTTTTGCCACCATAAAGCTGATTTTACCGGCGACAACCTGTTCTGTGGTCTTGTACGGCGTGAACCCATACTGGCGCATCGCCAATCCAAACGAAATGTCAGCCGCCCTGTTATTAGTGCCAGCCAGCACCGTTAAATCGGCACTTCCCTGAAACTTTGCCATCGCAGCACCAGCTTTGCGGGCCTCACTTTGCTCAGGTCGACGCGCCAGTTTCACGACTTGCACAGCGTCAGCCACCAATCCTTGCGGAAACGACAATACATGGCCTTGACCAGGTTTCATCTTTTCAAATGCTTCACTAGCCGCCAAACGCTTCAATGCGCCCCGCGTCAAATTGTTCACCTTGCGCGCAAGTACATCCATCGTGCCGTCTGCACCGATCAACAAGGCGATTTTGCCTGTGATTTCGGCGATTTTATCTGGCTCTGCGTCGTGAAAATGAATTTCGGCTGGTTGGCTCATGGTGCGGTTTCCTTGTTAAAAATACATCGGTTGAAAAATACCTAGCGACGAGCCGCCTAAATATCCAGATCCCTCTATTGTTTATTCCAAAAATGGGTTAAATTGCCCCAAAACAAGTGTTTGAGGCAGATCCGGGGACAATCTTGACCAAGCTCGACAGATATATCCTGTCTCAGCTGACGGGACCATTTGCGATATTCGCATTGATCCTGATCGGTATCTATTGGGTCGCGCGTGCGATTGGCTTGTTTGATCAGTTGATCGGCGACGGTCAATCCGTGGGCGTGTTCTTAGAGATTACGGTGCTGTTCTTGCCGCAGATCGTGGCCATTGTTTTGCCCGTCGTGTCATTTGCAGCCGCCGTTTACGTCAGTAATCGCCTGCATTCAGACAGTGAAATGGTTGTGCTGCAATCCAGCGGTGTGCCGCCTTTTCGTCTTATGCGACCGTTTATTATTTTTGGCTTTCTGGTGGCCTTGATGGCCGCCGCCCTTAGCCATTATTTACAGCCCTTAAGTCAGCAAATGATGCAACAACGCCAAGCCGAGCTGACGCAAGACATGGCGACGCGTTTGATTGTTGGTGGAAAATTCCTGCATCCATCGGATAACGTTACATTTTTTGTCGGAGAAGTCAGTGAAGATGGGTCTTTGGTTGATATTTTCCTGCACGATCAACGCACCCAAGGGCGAGACGTAACATATACCGCACATAAGGCTGTGTTATTTCGCAATGCTCAAGACGCGCGCTTGGTAATGTTTGACGGCTTGATCCAAACCTTTGATAAAAAAGAACTTTTACTGACAAAAATTCAGTTTGATGAGTTCGTTTTTGATATTGGTACACTGACCGGCAATACAGAGGAGCGTAAAGACAGAATTACAGAATATTCAACTTTCGAGGCCCTGTGGCCAACCGACGAAATGCTGCGAAATTCCGGGATCAGTGAGGTCGAGTTCGTGCTAACCGCCCATAAACGCATTGAACAACCGATCCAGTCGTGTGTTTATCCACTGATCGGTATGGTCGTTCTGATGATGGGCAGCTTCAGCCGCTTTGGTGTTATGCGGCAAATTTTCGGCGCGGTCGCAATTGTGATTTCGCTCAGCATTCTGTCGGTGCCAATGCATGATCTGATTAAAAAAGACCTGTCGCTTTGGCCCTTGATCTATATGCCAGATTTGCTTGGTCTATTTATCGTTTTCGTAATGGTGCGAAGTGGCAATCACCGCAGACGCCGGGCCAAAGCCCCATTGGGGGTTGCGCAGTGACTTTGCATTTCTACATCGCCCGGCGTTTCACCCTCATTTTTCTCGGGGTATTTGGAAGTTTTTTTGCCTTAACAATGTTAATCGAAGCAACCGCGTTGTTCGGGCAGTTTGATCAAGCAGACATCGGCGTTATGGACACCTTGCGCCTTGCCCTGCTTAAAGCGCCCGCCAGTGTTTATCAGCTTTTGCCGATGATTGTGGTGCTTGGCTCGTTAACTTTGTTTCTAAGTTTCAGTCGCCACAGCGAATTGGTGGCCACCCGTTCTGCTGGCCTGTCGTCAATTCGGGCCTTACTTGGGCCGACAATTGTGGCGCTGACAATCGGCGTTATCAGTGTCGCGGCATTCAACCCTATGGCGGCCACCGCGCTGCGCCAATTTGAAAGCGAAACTGGGCGGTATGCTTCTGGTACAACATCATCATTTTCCCTAAGCCGCAAAGGGCTTTGGTTGCGCCAGGGCAGCGATCAAGGCCAAACTGTGATTTTTGCGCAAAAGGCGAATTTTGATGCGACCCGTTTGTCCGGCGTCACGTTTTTTGAGTTTGATCCAGCGGGTATCGCGCAAAGGCGCATAGAAACAGGCTCGGCTGTACTTGCAACCGGGTCAGGGCGCCTGGGGCCGGGCAAATTCTGGCAGATCAACCAACCGGGCG
>JBLHMX010000136.1:0-7418 GCA_047622625.1 Paracoccaceae bacterium
TTGTTTCACGTTGCTGTCAGCATTCACTGGGGTTTTCATCCTATTTCTTTGCTAGCGGTGCTACGCGCCACCTTTTGCCAGTTTGGCGGCTTGTTTCACCCAGCCGTCACGCGTCGCCCGGCCTTTGAAACGCAGCATGTTCTCATCGACATACGCAACATCAGCCACCGACCAAGCTGCGATCTGGTCGTAATGCCAGATACCGTTTTCGTTCAGGGTCGTTTCCAATCCTGGACCAACACCCTTGATAACTTTTAAATCATCCGCCTTGCCACCGCGTGCCGCTGCAAGTTCCGCAGGCTTTGTTGGGCCTTTTGGTTCAGCAGGTTTCTTTTTCGCCGCTGGCTTTTTCGCTGCTGGTTTTTTCGCGGCGGGTTTCTTTGCTGCTGGCTTTTTGGCGGCAGGTTTTTTAGCGGGCGCTTTTTCTGCAACCGGCTTTTCTGCAGGCTCAGGTGCTGCACTAACTACAGGGTCAGGCGCTGCGATGGCTTCAGTTTTCGCAGCAGGCGCTGGTGCTGGTTCTGCCGGTCTTGAAGGTGCGCTTTGCTCGGCTTCACTTGAACAGAACATGCTGATCAAAACGTATCCAAGCAGAAAAAATATGACAAGACCGATAACCAGCGAGCTGATAAAACCCCACTCGATCCAACGCCACGCCAGTAGGAACCCTAGAATTCCCAGAACAACGGCTGCAAGCCAAGAATTGGTTCTGCACGTATCATTTGATTTATTGGTCGCCATTGTTTTTCCCCTCGGAAGGTTTGGTTAAATTCTGCTCATTTGCCGCTATGTGGCTTCGCGAGAAAACAAGATTGCTTGTTTGCGCCATTTTGCGGCTTGGTTTTCACCGCCAGGTATATTTTCTTCAAGCCAAGCTACATTGCGCCGGTTCATGCCAGCGAATTGCACGAAGTGATAAATCCCTGCTTGATGAAAGGCTGCTTCCTGAACTTCAGTAACACCCTCGATCCGCTCCAGCTCATCTGGTGTGCCGTTCTCAGGACCATCCATACCTTTTGGTTCCAAAGGTTCGAATTTCTCTTGCTGGATGAGCGCTTCTACAACAGGTTCCCGCTCGGGCACGATAATCGGTTCAGCCGCCGCAACAGCGATGGTTTCGGTTTCATCTTGTGGTGCGGGATCTTTGGTATTTTCGGCGTCGACCTCAATCTCAGCGACATCTTCGATCACGTCGTCCAGAATTGGCGTCGTCTGGATTTTGAGTGCGGCAATCGCAAGCTTAGCTTTTTCGTTCAAATCCTCGGTCATCTCAGCATTTGAAACAGGTGCGGCGGTTGTTTCGATTTCGGTTTCGTCTTCGTCATTCAACGCGTAGTTATCGGGTTCAATTTCCAATGTTTCGGGCAAAACGACTTCATCGTTGATCAAAATTGGCGAAACTGCGTCACTTTCAGAAAGCTGCAATACATCGACGACGGGTACTTCGGGGATATCGTCGTCAAAAGCCAGTTCTGGCTTTCCGGTGTCCGATTTCTTGACCACGACACGAATAGGCACAGGGCTTGGCGCCAAAACTGCTTCTGGTTCGATCTCTGGCTCTGGTTCGGGTTCTTGCTCTAGCTCTGGCTCGGGCAGAATTTCATCTTCGACTTCAATAACCGGAGGCTGGCTGACAATATCGGTTAGCGTCTGATCAACCCTTGCGACATCAGGCGTTTCAAATAGCGCACTGTCGTTTTCATTGGCATCAAAGGCGACTTCAGCGGTTTGCGCCGCAACTACAGCCGACGCTTTCGCCATTATCGCCTCGGCTTCACTTTCGCTTTTCTGGGCTGCTTCGTTTAGCCGGCCACGCAATCGATTGGCGTTTCCTCGGCAAAACACACGCCGCAATATCAACCCGACCAACAGCATTGCGACAACACCAAGAATAGCTGCTTGTAATTGATCAACACCAAAATCAGTCACCAGTGCAAAAGCCAAATAACCGCCCGCCGCGATGCCCAACAGCCAACAGACCGTCTTGCAAAATCCGCCTTGATTTGCCGACTTATTTTCTTTGCTCATCTCAATCTCGCTTTCGTGTTTTCAAGAACCGCTTGTTAAGCCCCGCCCTATTTCACTTTCTTTGAGAATTCGGTTTCACCGCCGTCCGCTAATATTTTGGCCTGTGCGGGCCAATTATCGCGGCTGACACGGCCTTTGAACCGCAACAAGTTATCATCAACCCACGCGATTTCGTCAGTTGTCCATTTGGCGACTTGATCGTAATGCCAAACGCCCATTTCATTCAGCAGCTTTTCAAGACCAGGCCCGACACCTTTAATCGCCTTCAAATCATCCGCACCGCCCTTTTTCGCCGCTTTCAGCATCTTTGGCTTTTTGGCTGCTTTTGCTGTCACCGGCGCGGCATTTTTCGCCACCGGTTTGGCCTTGGCTTTCGCACGTGACGTCAAAATTGGCACTTCATCGCCCTGAATGCGTTTCACCGTATCGCCCAGCGCAACGGCCAAACCCGCAGACGCATTGTATTGATCGCGACCGCTTTCAAACTCTTTAAGCGAAGTTAATCCCGACAACGGTTCCGCAGCATAGCGCCCGTTTTGTGGCCCAGGTACGGGCACTTCGCCACGCGCCAGCTCGCTTAAAATTTCGCGGAAACGTGTGTTGGTCAAATCTTCATAAAAATCTTTGCCGATCTGTACCATCGGCGCGTTCGTACAAGCACCAAGACATTCAACCTCTTCCCAGGAAAAAATCCCATCCGCAGAAATGTCGTGTGCTTTATCGGCAATGACTTCACGGCAAATGCCAATCAAATCTTCCGCACCGCAAATCATACAGGTCGTTGTGCCGCAAACTTGGATATGGGCTATTTTCCCAACCGGTTTCAGTTGGAACATAAAATAAAACGAGGCGACTTCCAGCACCCGAATATAATCCATCCCCAATAAATCACCGATCACTTCAAGAGAAGGTTTGGAAAGCCACCCTTCTTGTTCCTGTGCGCGCCAAAGCATCGGAATAACGGCGCTGGCTTGACGGCCTTCGGGATATTTGGCGATCTGAGTTTTGGTCCAAGCAAGGTTCGCTGGCGTAAACGCAAAGCTGTCAGGCTGTTCGGGGTGTAGGCGGCGTAGCATTAGCGGTCAATCTCTCCAAATACGACGTCAAGCGACCCGATGATGGCGGCGACGTCGGCCAACTGATGGCCTTTACACAAATGATCCATTGCCTGCAGGTGCAAGAACCCTGGCGCGCGGATTTTGGTTTTGTAGGGTTTGTTCGATCCATCTGACACCAGATAAACGCCGAACTCACCTTTTGGCGCTTCGACCGCGACGTAAACTTCGCCCTCGGGCACATGGAAGCCCTCAGTATATAGTTTGAAATGGTGAATCAAAGCTTCCATCGACGTGGTTATTTCACCGCGTTTAGGAGGTGTCAGTTTGCCACGTGCAAGCACGTCGCCACCAGTTTCGTCCAGCTTGGCAATCGCTTGGCGCATGATCTTAACGCTCTCGCGCATTTCCTGCATCCGGCACAGATAGCGATCATAACAATCCCCGTTTTTGCCGACAGGGATTTGAAAATCAAATTCGTCGTAACATTCATAGGGTTGGGCGCGGCGCAAATCCCATGCCATGCCAGACCCGCGTACCATGACGCCGGAAAAGCCCCAGTCTAGCGCTTCTTGTTCTGTGACAATCGCGATATCAACGTTGCGTTGTTTGAAGATGCGGTTTTCGGTGATCAGTTCGTCAATGTCGCTTAACCGTGCTGGAAATTCGTCGCACCACGTCAGAATGTCATCGGTTAGACCAGCCGGTAGGTCTTGATGAACGCCGCCCGGGCGGAAATATGCAGCGTGAAGTCGGGCACCGCATGCGCGTTCATAAAAGCCCATCAGCTTTTCGCGTTCTTCAAAGCCCCAAAGCGGCGGCGTTAATGCGCCCACATCCATCGCTTGGGTTGTCACATTCAACAGGTGGTTCAGGATACGGCCAATTTCGCTGTATAGTACGCGGATCAAGCTGGCGCGGCGCGGAATTTCCACGCCTGTCAGTTTTTCAATCGCCAGACACCAAGCATGTTCCTGGTTCATCGGAGCCACATAATCAAGCCGATCAAAATACGGCAGATTTTGCAGATACGTCCGGCTTTCCATTAGCTTTTCGGTGCCACGATGCAAAAGGCCGATATGCGGATCAGCCCGTTCAACTATCTCGCCGTCCAGTTCCAGCACCATGCGCAAAACGCCGTGGGCCGCCGGATGCTGTGGGCCAAAATTAATGTTAAAATTGCGAATACGCTGTTCGCCAGTCAGGGTGTCGTTGTTGTTACCGTCCATTATTCGTCACCTCCATCAGAATTACCGCGATTTCTTAAAAACCGGAATCCGAAAAAGACAATACTTGCAGGTACCGCAACAACTAGAAAACAAGCGATTGCTGCACCGATCATCGCGCCAGTTCGAACCAGATCAGCTTCCATCACTTCGCCTTCTCTTTCTTCTCGTCACCCGGCAGGATGTACTTCGCACCCTCCCAGGGGCTCATGAAATCAAATTGGCGGTATTCCTGAACAAGCGACACTGGTTCGTAAACCACACGCTTTTCTTTTTCGTCATAGCGCACTTCGGTATAGCCCGTGGTTGGAAAATCCTTGCGCAGGGGATGACCGCGAAAACCGTAATCGGTTAAAATGCGGCGCAGATCGGGGTGGCCGGCAAACATCACGCCATACATGTCGAAAACTTCGCGCTCAAACCAGTTAGCCGCCGGATAAATGGGGGTGATTGACGGCACAAGTTCGCCATCTTTGACGCAGACTTTCACCCGAATGCGGTGGTTTCGATACATTGACAAGAAATGATAAACCACGTCGAACCGCTTGTCGAGTGTTGGGTAATCCACCGCCGTGATATCGACCAACGTCGAGAACCGGCACTCGCGGTCGCTTTGCAGAAACTCGGCAAAATCAACCAGCCCGTTAAGGGTCACTTGAACCGACAACTCGCCTTCGGCAATTTCCGTAGAAATCACCGCGTCGTCACGCTTGGCTTCAAGCGTCTGTGCCAGTTCTTGCAAGGCTTCGCTCATGTCATATCCTCAAGATTAGCGGGCAAGTTATCGCGCAATCGTGCCGGTCCGGCGAATTTTGCGTTGAAGCTGCAAAATACCGTACAGCAACGCCTCAGCCGTAGGTGGGCAACCCGGCACATAAATATCAACCGGCACAATCCGATCACATCCACGCACAACGGAATAAGAATAATGGTAATACCCACCACCATTGGCGCAGGATCCCATTGAAATCACATAACGTGGCTCAGGCATTTGGTCGTAAACTTTACGCAAGGCCGGGGCCATTTTGTTTGTTAACGTACCGGCGACTATCATCACGTCAGATTGGCGAGGGCTGGCACGCGGGGCGAAACCAAACCGTTCGGCATCATACCGGGGCATCGCCACATGCATCATTTCAACCGCGCAACAGGCCAGACCGAAGGTCATCCAGTGCAACGAACCCGTGCGGGCCCAGTTAATTAGATCTTCGGTCGAAGTTAACAAGAACCCTTTGTCCTGCAAATCTTGCCCCATGGCGGCGGTAGTAACTTCTTTGTCGGCACCAGCATCGTTCACGTTCGTTACGACCATTCCAGCGCTCCTTTTTTCCACTCATAGGCAAAGCCAATGGTTAAGACGCCCAGGAACACCATCATGGACCAAAAGCCGAGCGTGCCCAAATGCTGGAACGAGGCCGCCCACGGGAACAAAAATGCAACTTCAAGGTCGAAAATGATGAACAGGATCGCCACCAGATAAAACCGCACATCAAATTTCATCCGCGCATCATCAAAAGCGTTGAACCCGCATTCATAGGCACTGATTTTTTCGGCATCCGGATGGCGCACCGCGATAATCATTGCGGCAGCAATTAAAACAACGGCCAAGACTATAGCTAGGCCAAGGAAAATAAGGATCGGAAGGTACTCTCGTAATAGCGCGTCCAAGTTTGTCCCCTCATACCTGCTTAAGGATGTTTTCTCTGCCTGACCTTTACCCGTGCCCACCGGCAAGGTCAACCGAACGCAAGGGTGCATTGGTGATGTTTTCGCGGATAAATTCCGCAAATGAAACCGGACACATCTATACCCAACTCACTCCAAAACCCGAAAGTCGTGGTGTGAGATGATGCGGAAGTTGTCGGTTACTTTGTCTCGGAAGTTTCGCCACTCTTTTGGGATGGTCTTGCGAAAGAAGGCGAGGATTGCGGTGGCGAACTGGGGTTGTGTCTCGTAAAATCGGTTGTGGGTTACGTACTCGTGCATGACGCCCCACAAGCGCTCGATCGGGTTGAGATGCGGGCAATAAGCGGGCAACCTGATCAGATTTATTCGGCAATTCGGGCGTGAAAGCCAAGCGCGGACCTGCTCGCATTTGTGATAAGCGGCGTTGTCCCAAATCACGTGGATGGTGGATTTTGCGGGGTTTTGCGCCTCGATTTTGGCCAACAATGCCACCGAACTGTTGCCGTTAACCTTTGTTACTTCGACAAAAGGCGTGTCGAAATTTTCAAGATTAACAGCGCCGTGAATGTTAACGCGCTGGCGCCCGGAACTGGTCTTTACGGCGGCGTTTGAACCTTTTCTCATCCAGCCGAATGCAGGGCGGGTCTGGTATTCGGGATGCACGGCATCCGCAAAATACACGGCCTCATCGGCGGGCAACTGGCGCAGTAAATCGTCATACATATCAATGAATTGCTGCTGTTGCGCCGCATCCGCCACCCGCGGAAGAGCCTTGGGCTTACGGTATTCAAACGCCATATTGTGCAACAATTTCAAGCACCCAGAATGCGAATAGCGCACACCATATGCGGCCTCGATATGTGCCCTGATCTCGCGCGTATCGCGGCACAGTCGCGCCTCCAGCCAGCCGCATAAATCCGCTTTTTGGGCGACATTAAGAAAGCTTAACCTGCCCTTCCAATCGAATGTGGTCAACTGATCCAAGCCGCCCGAAACATAATGTTTATGCCAATTTCGGACCGTGTCATCGTCGAGATAAAGAAATTCGGCAATCACAACGCAGCTTTTACCATCATCCAACAGCAAAATCGCATTGGCCCGTCGCGCAACCCCGTGATCCTCTGAGGGACGGCGCACAATATGCTCGAGTTCATGGCGTTGGTCGTGGGTGAGGAATTTTGCACGGATCATACCCAGAACAGAATCCCTTTGGCGAAATCAGTCAATACATAATTCGGATTTCAAATGACTCTGGGTATAATCAATTTTGTACGAGGGTTTGATTGAGTAGAGATATTGTTGGTTGAAGCACTCCGAACCTGCAAGTCAGCACAGAAATAGCTCCGACTACATTTCGCTTTCTTGCATTTTGACTTGATTGGTCGAGCGCTCATCTGATTCTCGCAACCCACCCGTCAAATCT
>JBLHMX010000137.1:0-7327 GCA_047622625.1 Paracoccaceae bacterium
CTGACCGCCAGTTCTATTCCCTGGGGGCGTTGATATTGCGGGAATACAATGCGCAAATTTATACTGCTGCTGCTGGTCCTCTGGCTAACAACTGACGAAGCGGATGCCGCCGGATCTACATCCGTGGTTGGGCTGTCCACGGCGGATGCTGCCAAAGCATGGGAAGCCGTTGGTCGGGTCAACTTGATCGGGACCGGTTTTTGCACAGGCGCTTTGATCGCGCCAAATCTGGTGCTAACAGCCGCGCATTGTATGTATGACAAACGCACAGGCGAACGTATCGACAGCACAAAGGTTGAATTTCTGGCCGGATTTCGTAACGGTCGTTCGGCGGCACAACGCAATGCAAGGCGCGTGGTGATTCACCCGGACTATCGGTATAATAATTCCAAACGTCTCGAACGAGTGGCCGCAGATATCGCGCTGATTGAACTTGATCATCCTATTAACAATACGCGCATCGTGCCGTTTGCTTGGGCGAAGCGCCCGCATATCGGCCAAGAAGTGCAAGTTGTATCCTATGCTAAGGAACGCGCGCAGCAACCCTCGTTACAGGAAACCTGTCACGTCTTAGGCAGGGATCCATCGGTTTTAGTGTTGTCTTGTCAGGTGTCATTTGGTGCTTCGGGCAGCCCGATCTTTGTGGTCGAAAACGGAGAACCAAGGATTGCGTCTGTGGTATCGGCCAAGGCCGAGTGGAAATCGCAAGATGTGGCGCTTGGTGCGTCACTTGGCCAGCCATTGGAAGAACTTATTGCCCAGCTTCGTAGGCATGACGGCGTGTTTTCCAGAGTCGAGAGCCTAAGTTCAAGTGGCGGGAAATTTGTGAAGCCCTAGGGCGCAGATTACCCCAAGTTCGGGCTATTTCCGCCGCCAATTGGCTACAAGTATCGGATTGCAGCCGCCTTACTGTCGAAGTTGATCTAACGCGTTTTTGCCATATTGGTCACTTTGACGGCGTTCAATGTTCCATGCTGGTTGGAATCCTAACGAACGCACCAAGTCGAATGCCATCTCTTCGGGAACTACACGTTCCGGTGGGGCAATTTTTCGAGGCCCTTGAACCCAAGAATTCCGTCCCTACATCTATTCTGTCAGACGCCAAATAGGGTCTGGCAAACTAGACTGGCCCGTCCATTCCGGAGGGTCACAACAAAAGTATCGCTTCTTAGGAGGATGCCATGCGCAATCTTGATTTTACACCACTTTACCGTTCAACTGTGGGCTTTGACCACTTTGCTGATATTATCGACCGGGCCTTTACTGGCGACGTATCTCAACCGACTTACCCGCCTTACAATATCGAAAAAACTTCTGATGACGCGTACCGTATCTCAATCGCGGTTGCCGGTTTTTCGGAAGATGATCTGACCCTTGAAACGCGGGAAGGCAAATTGTTGGTATCTGCACGACGGGCCGAAGATGAGGCCGATAAGGCCAAGACATATCTGCATCGCGGCATTGCCGAGCGGGCCTTTGAAAAGCGGTTCCAACTGGCGGATCATGTCAGTGTGGCGGGCGCGTCAGTCGTTAACGGAATGTTGAATATCGATCTGGTACGCGAGATGCCTGAGGCTTTGAAACCACGCCGGATTGAAATTGCTTCTAGTAAGGTGATTTCTGCGAAGCCTAAGAAAAAAGCGGCTTAACACGTTTTCTTAAAGGTGCACTTTAAGGATAAGCCCAGAGCGAATGCTCTGGGCTTTTTGCCTTCGGCGAGGGTATTTTCACCATTTGGAAAAGCCGGTATTACTGCGAAAGCGTGTCGGCCAAACGCATCAGGGAGATGGCTTCGTGACGGTAGCCAAAGGCATCTTCGCCTTTGGTGGATACGGCCAAAGCAATGGCATCGGTATATGTCCATTCGCCCAGGTATTTTCCATTACGCAGAAGTTGGCCGAAACTTGCGATGGCGGCGGCAAACAGCGCCTCGTTGTTAGGGTTTTCACCATCTTCAATTGGTGTCGTAATCAGTTGGCTTTCAGATTGGCCGGGGGCTTTGTAGCGCAGTTTCAGAAATCCAAGTTCATCGCTGCTGGCTGCCTCAGGATTTGTTACATAGCGCAAAGGATCAGACATAATCGCGGGCGAGCCAACTAGCGTGACCTCGTAAATTGCGGTCACACTGTGGCCCGCGCCAATATCGCCAGCATCAACCTTGTCGTTGTTGAAATCTTCACGCTCCA
The DNA here is from genome assembly GCA_047622625.1 of Paracoccaceae bacterium. Classification (GTDB taxonomy): domain Bacteria; phylum Pseudomonadota; class Alphaproteobacteria; order Rhodobacterales; family Rhodobacteraceae; genus UBA5972. Next base: position 2,187 of record JBLHMX010000137.1, read on the forward strand.
AAATTCGCGTTTCGTACCCGATCAGACGGTATTCGGCGATTTGTGACGGGTTAAATTCAACCTGAATTTTCACGTCATTGGCAATCGGGAACAATGCGCCGCCAACCTGATCAACCAGCACTTTCTGCGCCTCACTTAGCGTATCGATATAAGATGCCGTTCCATTGCCGTTTTGCGCGATCGCTTGCATCAGCGCGTCGTTGTAATTTCCACGACCAAAACCCAGCACAGAAAGATAAGTGCCGCTTTCGCGTTTGTCGGCGATGTATGCTTTCAAAGCCTCGGGATCGGAAATGCCGACGTTAAAGTCGCCATCAGTGGCCAACAAGATGCGACCGACGCGGTCTTCGCCAGACATTTCTTCAGCTTGAGCATAGGCAAGTTGCAAGCCCGCTTGTCCGGATGTGGAGCCGCCTGCTTCTAACCGTTCAAGGGCGGCCATGATTGTCGACTTATTGTCAGCGGAGGTTGGTGCCAAAACAACACCCGAACTGCCAGCATATGTCACGATAGAAACTTTGTCCTGCGACGTCAGTTTAGACAAAAGCAGGCGGAAAGATTGCTTGAGTAATGGCAGCTTGTTCGCGTTGCGCATCGAGCCTGAGGTGTCGATAAGGAACACCAAATCAAGCGGCGGGCGATTTTCGACAGCAGCTTTTTCACCTTGAATCCCGATTTGAATTAACTTGGTGTCGCTGTTCCACGGTGTCCGAAATACGGAAACAGAGGTTGAGAACGGTACATCGTTGGCAGGCGCCGGATAGCTGTAGGGGAAATAATTAACCATTTCTTCGATACGAACCGCTTCGGGTTGGGGCAGGGTGCCGTTTTGGATAGCTGAACGAACAAAAGCGTAGGATGCTGTATCGACATCAATCGAAAAAGTTGAAATCGGGTCTTCGTTAGCGATTTTAAGGGCGTTCGCGGCTTCGTTGGCGAATTGTTCGTTGTTATCGGTGGGCCGGATAATCAGTTCGTCGGTTGAACTTCGCGCGAGCAACCCTAGGACCGGTTCCGCAAGCGATAATTCCATCGCCATATCGGCCTCTTCCATCGCGAGCGGCGCTAACATTGGTTCGGAAAGAGCGCCCAGACCCTCAGTGTTTTCCTTCTTGAGGGTGACGTTTTGCGGTTCCACGAAACCGGAGTTTGGAAACTCAAGGCCATTTGGTAAAACCAAAATTGCCCCCAGCCCAACAACGGCAAGGCTTGAGGTGGTTAGCAGTATTGGGCGCAACCCGATATTGGCAAACATGTGTTTTATCCTTTCAACAACTCCGACCTGATTTTCAGGGCGGTTAGTTGTAGGACGCGCGACGTCGGCTGTTCCTTGGCAGGCGGCAAAAGATTTTTGGGCCATCGCTATGGCCCGGGCCTTGGCATCCGGGTTTGGTTCCGGCGTGTGGGCCAACAGCGCGGCCTTTAGTCGATCAAGTTCGTCGGTCATTCGATACGCTCCTCTTCCTTAGCGATTTCGCGCAGGGCTTTTTTGACTTCGGACATACGCCAGCTAATTGTGCCTTCTGATACTTCGAGCGTTTGTGCCGCTTGGGCATGCGTTAGTTCTTCGCCCAGAACCAGCGCGACGGTTTGGCGTAAATCTGGTGTTAGCCGCGTCATTGCTTGCTCTAACCATTTCAATTCATCTGATTGTTCGGCAACAGCAGTTCGCGTCATCTGTTCCAACTCACCCCAGCCGTGCCCTGCCTTTTGCCGTGACTGACGTTTGCGAATGCGATCAAGAGCAGCATTCATAGTAACGCGGTAAAGCCAGGTGGTGAATTTTGCCTCGCTGCGAAACGAGACCAGCTTGCCAGGCAGTGCGGCACATATGTCTTGGGTCAGATCTTCAGCTTCGGCTTGTTGGCCAAGTGTGCGAAAAGCCAGCCGGAAAATCAGATCATAGTGGCGGGTGATCAGATCGGAAAATGCTGCAGCCTCGCCTGCCAACGCGCGTTTCACCAAAACATGATCGGTCGTTTCCATATACATAGTGTGTGTGAGACGTATGAGGTTGGTCAATCCTTGGTGTTACCGCGAAATAACTTTTGGAAAACGCGATTACCGGCGCCAAATGACCCAACGGCATTGAAATATTTGCTTTGGCGAAAACAGATTGTACCGTAACATCTGGCAAAAAGGGGGACCAAAATGCCACGTAAAATCGATGCCTTATTGGCGGAATATGGGGAAAGCCATCAAGATCCGACGAATAAGGCCGTACATTGGATTTGTGTGCCGGTCATTTTTTGGTCCATCGCCGCGCTGATATGGGCGTTGCCGGTGCCTGCCATATTTGAAAGGGTTCCCAATTTTAATTGGCTGACCATAATACTGGGGCTGACGGTTCTGTATTATCTGGTGATGTCCTGGCGGTTGGCCATTGGTATCGTGTTGTTTGTACTGCTTTGTTTGTGGTTGATCGTTTGGTACGAAGCGACTTTTACCTTACCGCTTTGGCAATTTGCGCTTGGTCTGTTTGTCGTGGCCTGGATTGGCCAGTTTTGGGGGCATAAGGTAGAGGGCAAAAAGCCGTCATTTTTTAAGGACGTTCAGTTTTTGTTGGTCGGGCCAGCGTGGCTGTTGCACTTCTTATATAAGAAGATGGGGATTGCTTACTGACTTCTTGTTGGCCGCGATCCGCGCCAAAGTTCAACGGCAGTGGATTGAAAGAATTCTAACGTCTTCGTTAGCGGCGGTGTTTTGCCTTTCAAACTACACAACCTTAGTGAAGGGTGCAGCGAACAAGGACAAAAGGACCAGCCATGACCTATCGATTTAAGACCGACCTAAAAGAATCTGATGTAACGCCCGAAGCAGAGTTCCTTAATCGGCGGCAAGTTTTAACCGGGGCTGGCGTGATGGCTGGATCGTTAATCGGCGGCGGGTTGCTTGGTCAAGGGGCGCAGGCGGCAAGCAAGTATTCCACCAGCGACAAGCCCAACAGCCTGAAAGACATTACGACATATAACAACTTCTATGAATTCGGTACGGGCAAAGAAGACCCTTCGAAACATTCGCATACGCTGACTACCAGTCCTTGGACCGTCAAGATCGACGGCTTGGTTGATAATCCGGGCGACTATGCGATCGAAGACATTCTTAGCAAAATGAAAATCCAGGAACGGATTTACCGCCTGCGTTGTGTTGAGGCATGGTCAATGGTTATCCCTTGGAATGGTTTTCAACTTTCTGACCTGATAAAACTGGCGGGCCCACAAAGCGGTGCGAAATATGTTTCGTTTGAAACATTGGTGCGCCCGTCTGAAATGCCCGGCCAGAAACGTGCGTTGCTTGATTGGCCATATGTCGAAGGATTGCGCATGGACGAAGCGATGCATCCTTTAACGCTGATGGCGACCGGACTTTATGGCAAAGACCTGCCAAATCAAAATGGCGCGCCATTGCGTTTGGTTGTGCCGTGGAAATATGGGTTCAAGTCGATCAAATCCGTCGTGCGCATATCGCTGACCAGCAAAAAGCCGGCGGCGACTTGGAACAAGCAAAACAAGCGCGAATATGGGTTCTATAGTAACGTGAACCCCAATGTGGATCACCCGCGTTGGTCACAAGCTAGCGAACGGCCAATTGGCGGTGGCTTATTTGCAGGTCGTATTCCAACGTTAATGTTCAACGGTTACGAAAAAGAGGTCGCCGGTATGTATGCTGGCATGGATCTGAACAAAAATTTCTAAACCTTGACTGCGTCCGGCAAAAACAGAATGCTCAAATTTGGAGTGATCGGAACTGTGGTGGCGGCGCTTTGCTGCTTCACCCCGGTTCTGGTACTTTTGTTTGGCCTTATGGGGCTGTCGGCGTTGGTAGGCTATTTGGATTTCGTACTATTTCCTGCCTTGGCTATTTTCATCCTGTTAACGGGCTATGCCTATTTCAAAAGGGGAAGAACATGACGGAGCTGACATCGGTCATCACCTGCCCTAAATGCAGCCATTCAAGTTCGGAGCAAATGCCGACGGATGCCTGCCAATGGTTTTATGAATGCAAGAACTGTGGCGAGGTTTTGAAGCCTTTAGCCGGGGATTGTTGTGTCTATTGTTCTTATGGAACAGTTCCTTGCCCACCTATTCAAGAAGGGAATGCCTGCTGTGGCTAATCCGATTGCACAAAAAATAAACGGTGTTTTACGCAAGATACCAAGTTGGCCACTATATATCATCGGATTCATCCCCTTTGGTGTCTATTTCTATTGGGCGGTGACCAATCAACTGGGCGCTGACCCTCTGCAAAAGCTGGAGCATCAACTTGGCATCTGGGCTTTACAGCTTTTGATCCTGACATTGCTCGTGACCCCCGTCCGCAAATTCACGGGCATCAGCTTTATTAAGTTTCGCCGTGCCTTTGGGCTGATGGCCTTCTTCTATGTATGCCTGCATCTGACGGTGTGGGTGGTGCTGGATAAGTCGTTGTTCTGGAGCGAGATCCTGAAAGACCTTTATAAGCGCCCCTACATCATCATAGGGATGACAGCATTCACGGTGCTGATCCCAATGGCGCTGACTTCTAACAACCGATCGATCCGCAAATTCGGGCCCAAAGTTTGGGGCCGAATTCACATGCTTGGGTATGTGGCCACCGTGGCTGGGGCTGCGCATTACATGTTGTTGGTGAAGGCCTGGCCGCTTGAACCTATTGTCTATTGCCTGATCGTGGCTGGATTGTTGTTGATCCGGGTGAAATTGCCGAAATTTGCGAGATTCAGGTCTTCAAACTGAAAAGTCGCTGGTAGTGGCGAAGGCGGGGTATCCCCCCGCCCAGCTGTTCAACGGTTTCTGTAGTATTTTGCGTGGGCGAGCTGGCGATGCAGTTCTTCACGCTTGCGGGCCTCGTGGTGTCGGAGCTCTTCATGATGTGTCATGAACGGGTCTGAACGTGACCAACTGGCTTCCCGGCTGGCGGTTTTGAATGATTTTGCAAGTATTCCTAACATTTTATCACCTATTCGTTTGATTTGTTTCTCTGATGTCCCTGTTAAATAGCCTGTCGAGAACATTTATAATTGGCCGGTTTATGTACCATGCTATTTGTCCGCTTCTGTTTTCCACTTGTGAAGGCCTTGGGAGCCGAAGGCGAGTAAGGCCTTCACAAGTGGTTCGGCTGGTCGGAGCGGTTCACGCAGCCTG
>JBLHMX010000138.1:0-7299 GCA_047622625.1 Paracoccaceae bacterium
GCTATTTAGCTGACCAACCCAAAAAACCGAAATGCATCCAAAAATTCTTGCCGCTTTTTTGCTTCAACAACCTCGGCGTCTTCATCCGCGCCCCATTGTTCAGCCTGCCATATTTCATCGACTTGCGCGCGATCCCAAAGGTCATTTGGCCCCTCGAATTCCAAGATTGCCGCGAACGCGATTAACAACGATCCCGAATGGGTCACAAGGTCATGAAATCCCGTCAACTGAAATGGCCCCAACGCGTGAACTGACCCAGAAAAGCCGGCCAGATGTTTTGGATCTTGCGACAGATGCATGATGCCTGTCGTAATTTTTAGCCGTGCCTCAAATTTTTGCGCCACCCAGTCAATGATCGGATCCCACGCCGCAGCTTGTCGCGCCGCCAATTCGGTTGGAAATTCGGCGCGGTAACAGCAAAGGTCACTTCCACCATATTCTGACAACATCGCGGCGACGTCAGCTTGTTGCAAAACAACTTTATCAATCGCGGTGTTAACTCTTCTGGTCATCGGCATGGTCGTCGGATCAACTGCTTCGACTTGCGCGGCCCATTCTGTCGCCACCGCTTGTGCTAAGGCCTTCGTTGGCACAATCATCCGGGACTTTGACGGCGTCCGTAAGACATGTTCATCCAACAACACATCAAACCCACCGCTGTTAGCAACGACCGACACATCCGTCCAAAACCTTTTCTTAACGGACGGTTGCATTATGTCTCGGCAAAGGGATCGACAGGCGCCCATTTGACCGCCCAACTTAACATATCCCAGGTTTTCTGCATATGCTCGGGCAAGGGCGCTGTTATCTCAAGCCGTGCGCCGGTGACGGGATGATCCAACATCAAAGACCGCGCGTGCAAATGTAACTTGCGGCTAACATCGCCACCCAATTGCGCGCCCCAACCGTCACCCTCGTTTACTTGCTTGTTAGTGCCGTATTTGCCGTCGCCAATGATCGGATGGCCTATTTCGGCCATATGTGCCCGCAATTGATGTGTGCGGCCTGTAACCGGCTGTAAAGCCACCCATGACGCGCGTTTGCCGACCTCTTCCAGCATCGAATAATCAGTTGTCGCGAATTTCGCGCCATCCGTAGATTTCACTTCATCGGGATGAATGCAGACCATTTTTTCGCCCGCTTGATTTGGACCGTGCCCGCCTTGTTTAACCAAGCCAAACTTAATGGTCCCCTTGCGTGGCAAAGGGCTGCCGGCAACGGCCGCCCAATAGATCTTGCGCGTGGCGCGATCCTTGAAGGCATCTGCCAGATCACGCGCAACCAAGCGCGAACGCGCCAACAGCATCACACCTGACGTGTCTTTATCTAGGCGATGTACAAGACGTGGTCGCTCTTCCGCATCAAAAATCAACGCCTCAGACAATCCGTCAACGTGGCGTGTTTGGTTTGATCCGCCTTGCGAGGCCAATCCAGGTGGTTTGTTCAATGCGATGATATGTTCGTCGCGATAAAGCACGCAGGCCCGTATCATTTTCACATCGTTATCAGAAACCGATAACTCACGCGCCCGTCTTGGCCGCGCATCCTCAGTATCTGGCAGCGGCGGAATACGCACTTGTTGACCTTCTTCCAATCGCGCCGAGGCTTTCACACGTCCGCCATCCACGCGAATTTCACCTTTGCGGCACATCTTTTCGATGCGACCCTGCCCGATATGCGGGAAGTGACGGCGAAACCAGCGGTCCAACCGTTGATCGGTATCATCTGCAGCCACTGAAATTGTTTGAACGCCGCTCATGTCAAAACTCCTCTGGAAATCCAGACTGCTAAAAAGATCGCAACCAACGACAAGATGACCGAACCCGCCACATATCCGCCTGCAGCAGATAAACGCCCGGCTTCAACCAACTTAAGCGTATCCAGCGAAAATGCCGAAAACGTTGTAAATCCGCCCAGCACGCCAGTCATCACTAAAGGCGTCGCACGATCCAAACCGCGTGCTGCCAGCCAAACGAGCATCAGCCCCATGACGAACGAACCAACCACGTTGACCGCAAGCGTGCCAAAGGGAAAGGCCACGCCAAGCGTCACCAAATATCGAAGGACGGCACCGATCGCACCGCCAATTGCCACATATAATATAGTCATGGCGCGTCCTTGTTCCGCTTTGGCGCGATTGTCAAGATTGCCGTTTGGCACGCAGCTTAACAAAATAGTCCAACCGCTTTTTCAACTCGCGCTCGTGACCGCGTTCAGCGGGTAAATAATAGATGCCGCGTTGCATGTTATCAGGGAAATAGTTCTGCCCGGAGAATCCGTCTTCGGCGTCGTGGTCATATGAATAACCAGCACCATAGCCTTGATCTTTCATCATTTTGGTCGGGGCATTCATAATATGCTTTGGTGGTGGTTCAGACCCTGTGGACCTAGCCGACGCCATCGCCGCCTTAAACGCACCGTAAGATGCATTCGATTTCGGTGCTAACGCCAGATAGATCACCGCCTGCGCAATCGCTAACTCGCCTTCGGGGCTGCCAAGGCGTTCATAGATCTCCCAGGCATGCAGGCATTGTGTTTGCGCGTTTGGATCAGCCAATCCAATATCTTCGACCGCCATGCGTGTGATGCGGCGCGCCAGATACCTTGGGTCTTCGCCCCCCAGAAACATTCGCGACAACCAATAAAGCGCAGCATCAGGATCAGACCCGCGTACCGATTTATGCAAAGCCGAGATTAGATTGTAATGCTCCTCACCCGACTTGTCGTATTTTGGCGCGCGTCGCGACAAACGCTTGGACAAGGCCTCAGGGCCAAGCGGGGCAGGATCATTCCAGGCAAAACACTGCTCTAGTAAGTTCAGCAAGGCGCGCCCATCGCCATCAGACATTTCCAAAAGCGCATCGCGGGCTTGCGCCGTTACGGGGATCGCTTTTTGCACTTCGGCCTCTGCCCTCTGGGCCAGCAGTTCCAGTTCAGTCAGCGTCAAGCGACTAAGAACCATCACTTGGGCCCGTGACATCAAAGCCGAATTAAGCTCGAACGACGGATTTTCGGTTGTCGCGCCAACCAGAATGATTGTGCCGTCTTCCATATGCGGCAAGAACCCGTCTTGCTGGGCCTTATTGAAACGATGGATTTCGTCGACAAACAGCAACGTGCCGCGACCGTTTTGACGGCGCAGGCGAGCAGCTTCGAAAACTTTGCGCAGTTCCGGCACACCTGTAAAAATGGCGCTGATCTGAACAAACGCCAAATCAGTCTCGTCTGCCAATAGCCGGGCAATCGTTGTTTTGCCGACGCCGGGCGGGCCCCAGAAAACAATATTAGATAAAGACCCGGCCGCCAACATCGCGCTTAGTGGCCCATCCGGCCCTAAAATGTGATCCTGGCCGATGACCTGCGCCAAAGTTGCAGGGCGCAACCGATCCGCCAAGGGGTTGGGCGCGGTTTGCACGCCAGTGGTTGAAACAGGGTTTTGATCAAATAAATCAGACATGCGCTCAGTCTATTCGCTGGAACCATGTCATAACAGGGTGAAAGCGCTTTGACTAAAGCAGTTTGTAATCTTTGGCCCGCTGGATCGCCTCGGCAGTGGTGCGTGCCAAAAGCCTGTTACGCGCCGATGTTAACCTTGCTTTCAACGCGCTTTCCGAAATGCCAATCTTTGCTGCAGCCGCCGCATGTCGGTCACCGTCTGCAATTAATTGCAGCGCCTCTTTCTGCGCATCAGTCAGGCTGTCCGGCGGATCTGTGGCCGTGTGCAAAGCATTTACCAAACACTCGATTCTTTTGATCTCATCATCATCAAACTCGCGGTCTGAGCGGGCGCAGCCAACAATAGACCGTGATGAAAGCGGCCCATGCGCGATTGCCAAACCATATTTCAAACCAAACGATGCAGCCTGACCCCAAATATCAAATGGGTCTGGGATTTCAATTTCGCTCCACCGGATCGAACCTTCAGTTGAAAAGCCCCAAGCAATCATCGGATCGCGATGCACATAGGCCTTGTCGGTATAGTAATCTATCCAGGCTTGGTCATACGTCTGAAACTGAATAAGTGGCCCCGCAAAGCGGATATGCATACCTGCCATATATCCAACAGGGGATTCGACGCTAAGTTGGAACAGGATTCGATCAAGGCCGATTTTCGTAGACATGTCTTTTTAGACAGGTTGCAAAAATCCAAGTCAACCGTAAATTGATTGGTGTAACCATTTCAATAATTTACTTGGTAACAATGGCCACCTACATCGACCCCAAATTGTTTTCACGGATCATGGCTCTGCCAAAAGAAGTACGTCTTGATTTATTGGAATTTACCGGCTCAACCTATGTTGGTCCGGTGCAATTGGAACAGATCGTAAATGACCTATCGTCCCTACCGGTTGACCCTGGAAAAGACACTTTGTTCGAGGTGGCATAAAAGGCAGAACCCCGTCGCGCAAGCAACGGGGTTCTGTTTCTTAAAGCACTGAAATTCTTGTTTAGTCTGCTTAAGCTTCCGCAGCAACGCGGGCTTTATCGCCAGCGCCTTTGGCATCCATATCCCGATCAACAAACTCGATGATCGCCATAGGTGCCATGTCGCCATACCGAAAACCAGCTTTCAGAACCCGGACATAACCGCCTTGACGATCCTTGTAACGCGGGCCCAAAACGTCAAATAGCTTTGCGACGTATGCGTCTTGTTTAAGCCGAGCGTTGGCTTGGCGCCGCGCGTGTAAATCACCGCGTTTGGCCAGCGTAATCATCTTATCGATGATCGGCTTAAGCTCTTTAGCTTTCGGTAAAGTTGTTTTGATCTGTTCGTGCTCGATCAAAGAACCAGCCATATTCGCGAACAATGCCTTGCGGTGTTCGTGGGTCCGGTTCAGTCGGCGATAACCTCGTGCGTGGCGCATGTTTTAGTTTCCTTCTTTATACTTTGTCCGGCGGTCCCTTGCGTGAGGGCCACTCTCCTTGGGCAGTATTGCCAGATTTTCCCCGACATTTCGGGCATTTTCGTAGGCCGGACAAACGCCCGGCCTACTTTTGATCAAAAATGATCTTCGTATTTCTTAGCCAATTCTTCGATATTGTCCGGTGGCCAATCCAAGATATCCATGCCCAGATGCAAGCCCATCGCTGTCAGCACTTCTTTGATCTCGTTCAAAGATTTGCGGCCAAAGTTCGGGGTCCGCAGCATTTCGGCTTCGGTTTTTTGGATCAGATCGCCAATATAAACGATATTGTCGTTCTTCAAACAGTTTGCAGAACGCACGGACAGTTCCAGCTCGTCGACCTTCTTAAGCAGAAGCGGATTGAACTCAAGGTCATCCTCTTCTTCTGCCCGGCCTGCGGCTTCTGGTTCGTCAAAGTTCACAAACACAGAAAGCTGGTCTTGCAAAATCCGCGCCGCGAATGCGATCGCATCTTCTGGCGTTACAGAGCCATCAGTTTCAACTTTAAGTGTCAGCTTATCATAATCCAGAACCTGTCCCTCACGGGTGGCTTGGACATCATAAGAAACTTTGCTGATCGGCGAAAAGATAGCATCGATTGGGATCAAGCCAATTGGTGCGTCTTCAGGGCGGTTTTTGTCAGCCGCCACATATCCTTTGCCGCTTTCAACAGTCATTTCCATGAACAGCGATGCGCCTTCATCAAGATGACAGATCACATGCTCGCGATTGAGAATCTCAATGCCAGCGCTTTCGGAAATGTCACCAGCGGTCACAACACCTGGGCCTTTGGCCGAAATGGAAACTCGCTTGACGCCTTCGACTTCCATCGAAACAGCCACACCTTTAAGGTTCAGCACGATGTCAGTTACGTCTTCACGTACACCAGCGACGCTGGAAAACTCATGCAACACGTTGTCGATTTGTACCGACGTGATTGCAGCCCCTTGCAAGGATGACAACAGAACGCGACGCAGCGCGTTACCAAGTGTCAGACCGAAACCGCGTTCCAGCGGTTCAGCTATGGCTGTTGCCATACGCATCGGATCTGCACCCGGTTTGATGTCCAAAACATTTGGACGAATTAATTCTTGCCAGTTCTTATGGATCATTTGGTCCTCCATTCCTGTTTGCTAACCCTGGATCCGTGGTTCAGCAAACTCCCGAGGTTGTAATAAAATCGGAACGAGGCAGCCGAACAAACGGCCACCCCTTAATAATTAAACGCGACGACGCTTTGGCGGGCGACAGCCATTGTGGGCAATCGGCGTTACATCACGGATCGCCGTGACGTTCAAACCAACCGCTGCCAAAGCGCGCAATGCACTTTCACGACCAGAACCTGGACCCTGCACTTCAACCTCAATGGTTTTCATGCCGTGTTCCTGGGCCTTTTTGCCAGCATCTTCTGCTGCCATCTGGGCCGCATAAGGTGTGGATTTACGCGAGCCTTTGAAACCCATAGTTCCAGCCGAGGACCATGCAATCGCATTGCCCTGAACATCGGAAATCAGGATTTTTGTGTTGTTGAACGAGCTGTTCACATGCGCAACACCAGTTGCGATGTTCTTACGCTCTTTTTTCTTTGCGCGGGTTTTTTCACGTGCCATTAGATCAGCCCCCTATTTTTTCTTGCCGGCAATCGCGCGGGCTGGGCCCTTGCGAGTACGTGCATTTGTGTGGGTGCGTTGGCCGCGAACAGGCAGGCCGCGACGGTGACGCAGGCCGCGATAGCAACCAAGGTCCATAAGGCGTTTGATGTTCATCTGTGTATCGCGGCGCAAATCGCCCTCGACCATCAGAGTTGCATCAATATGTTCGCGGATCGACAGAACTTCGGCGTCTGACAATTCGTTTACACGGCGAGACTGGTCAATTTTGACCGCTTCGCAGATTTCCTGCGCCGAGGTGTTCCCGATGCCGTGAATATAGGTAAGGGCAATATGGACCCGTTTATGGGTCGGAATATTAACGCCAGCAATACGTGCCACGTTTGTTCCTAACTTCATTGCGGTTCCGTAGTACCGGAACCTTTTTTCACAATTTCAGCCCACCACCCGGTTGGTGGAAGGCCACGCCTCGCATCCGAGGGCTTTATTTGCCTGATTCCCAAGCAAAACCCCATAAAATCATACGATTCTAATGACTGGGATGGTGTCGTTTAGGGGGATATTTGGATCACGTCAAGAGCCGTCTAAGTTCGACTTAGCTGGCTGTAGCCAGCGCCGATTTAATCGCCTTAGCAACGCCGTCCATGCTGCCCAACCCATCGATGGATTGCAGATCACCCTTCGCGTAATAATACCCAATCAGCGGAGAAGTTTTCTTATAGTATTCCATCAAACGAACCCGCAGGCTGTCTTCGTTATCGTCTGCTCGGAATACAAAGTTATTT
>JBLHMX010000139.1:0-7297 GCA_047622625.1 Paracoccaceae bacterium
CAAGACCGAAGAAAACAACTTCGTTGATTTCGTCGCGGTTCATAGCAACCGACATCGCTTGACGGAATTTCAAATCACCAAACACAGCACGCTTAGCCAAATCTTCTGAAGTCACGTTGAACGAGAATGTGTTCAGCGCAATTTCCGGACGAAGATCAACCGAGAAGTTACCCTTTTCCTGGTTTTCCAGAAGCAACGGTGCGTAATCCAGGTTCAACGACTGCGCCTTATAATCAACTTCAGAGTTGACCAGTTTCAGAAGGCGAACTTCGCTTTCACCGACAAACAATTCGTCTTGTTCGTTGATGTAAGGCAGCTGGTTACCGGCTGTATCAACCTGGAAGAAATACGGGTTAGCTACCAAATGGCGGCCTTCTGTAGTCTCCGAAGTGATAATGTGGCTTTCCAGCGTTGGTACGGTATCCGCAGGCAAACCAGCAACCAAATCTGGCTTAGCCAGCATAGGTGTTGGTGTGTCCATCCAGTCAGAGTTACCGTAATAAGCTTTGATCGCGTCATAGCCGTTTTCAAAACCTAAAGACTGTGCATGCGCATCAGCATCGGCATTAACATCTGGGTGGAATTGACCAAGGAATTCCATTGGCTGGAAGCCCTGTGCATAGTGGTTCGCAAAATGCGACAGCAGACCCGGCTTTGGTGAAGGCAAGTTGAACTGCACGGTTTGCGCATCAACAACGACAACATCCATGACTTCGCCGCCAACAAGCACATAATCTTTTGGCTTTTCGCGTACATTGCTGTCAGTCGCCAGATTATCATACCAGAATTTAACGTCACGTGCGCCAAAATCAGACCCGTCAGACCATTTGTGGCCCGCGCGAAGGAAGAATGTAAGCTGAGTGAAATCAGCGTTCCATTCCCAACCCTTTGCAACATTCGGTACGATTGTTTGCAAATCGTCGGAATAGCGAACCAAATTAACGTGGCGTGTCGACATAAAGTCGGATGTGCCAGCTTCTGTTGCGTTGGAAAGCGCATCGAACGTGCCGCCATAGTTACCGATTTGGTCATATGGGGCGACAATCAGTGGCTCGGACGGTAAACGATCTGCCAAAGCAGGTAGGTCGCCGTTGCCGCGAATACGTGCGTTTAGAGCAGCGATATCTGGGTTGGCTGAAAATTCAACGGTACAATTCCCGGCCGCTTGAAATGCGGAAAGTTCATATTGCTGCGGAAAAGCTCCGGCAGCAATACCTTGCGAGTCAGCGACAGTAACCGCCGGACAAGCGGCAGCAGCTGCTACGCCCGTCAGCGCAAAATACGCGACCCCTGAAAGTAAGATTTTCTTCATTCTTGTTCCTCACTGTTGATATTCGTTAATTGCTTCTGTTCTACAGCCTTCGCCGTTTTTGAAACTAATTCGACTAAGAATTTAACGGCCGCCACCAAACAATTCTGGTGGCGAGATGATCATTCGGCTCCCTCCCAAGAGCGTCAGTCATTTGTATAGGCAGCAGATTCTATCCTTGCGGACAAAATTCGACTAGAAATAAAGACTGACGTCACAAGCCAGACCTGTCAACCAGTATCAAAGACATTCCAAGCAAACGGGCGCGATCGTTTTTCAACTATTGGCCAGCTATCTTGTCGAGATTCTAGTTTATTGACTGGCCAAAACTGCGAGATTGCTAGAGCCTTGTCTAATGCCAGTTTGACGATCCAATAGGTCCAAGACGACCTGACTTAACTTAGGGCAATTATAATGACCCCAGCGAACACAACCAAAGCTGCCAGCAACCGGCTGCGCCATGGCCGCTCACCTAGCAAAATAACTCCTATCATCGACGCGAACAGCACCGAAGTTTCGCGCAAAGCCGAAACGATACCCAGTGCTGAAAATTCTTTGGCATAGATCACTAAGCCATACGCCAAAGCCGAAATCATGCCGCCAAAAACCCCTAGCAGCAGTGCCCGCCTTGGTATCTGTTGTACCGATTTGCGACGCAAGTATCCGACATATAGAACTACCGGCGCCTCAAGCACGAACAGCCATGCAATATAACCCAAAGCAGAATTCGCCTGCCGCACACCAAGCCCATCAGCAATTGAATAGGCCGCAATGAAAATGCCGGTTGTGACAGCTATGCCAATCACGGCCCTTGACGCATGGCCAAATATCGCACCAGCAGACAGCAGCATAACGCCGGCGGAAACAGTCAAAACGCCAATCCAAACTTGCAAAGGCAAGGTTTCGCCGACTGAGGCTTGTGCGCCCAGCGCAACCAATACCGGCACAATACCGCGCGCGATGGGATAGACCTGACTTAAATCGCCAATCCTGTAGGATCGAGCCAACAGGAAATAATACGCATAATGGATCAGGGTCGAAGCTGCCAGATAGGGCCAGCTTGCTGCCGCTGGCAGGGGCGCAATGAATAACAGAGCCGCGCCAACAGTCACATGCCCCAATGAAATCAACCCAATCGTCGCGGTTTTATCTGGCGTCACCTTCAACATCGCATTCCAAGATGCGTGTAAAACGGCGGCCGCTAAAACAATTGCAAAAGTCGCGACGCTCATCCAGCCTCTGCCAAGATTGCGGTTTCAACGATCGACAAGGCCGCTTCCAGTTCGGGTTTGCTAATGGTCAAAGGCGGCGACAACGTCAGAACGCAGCCTTGCGAAATTTTGAAACTTAAGCCGGCATCAAGACAGCGATAATAGATCCGTTCGGCCAACATGTTGCCAAGTGCTTTGCTTGCACGATCCGTCACGATCTCGACCCCGAACATTAGGCCCCTGCCCCGCACATCGCCAATAATATCGCAAGTCTTGGAAAATTCTTGCAGCCGCGCAAGCGCATAGGCCCCAAGGTTGGCTGATTTTTCAACCAGCCCTTCGTCTTCGATTATTTCGACCGTGGTCAGCGCGGCGCGCGCCGTGACAGGGTTTTTCTCGTGAGTATAGTGGCCGATGGCGAAATCACCGCAAACATCCAGCGCGCTATTGGCAATCACAGCCGCGATTGGCAACACGCCCCCACCAAGCGATTTCCCCAGTACCGCGATGTCAGGCACAATTTCGTCGTGCTCAAACGCGAAAAACTTTCCGGTCTTGCCAAGCCCCGTTGGGATTTCATCAAGGATCAACAGCGCGCCTGCCTCATTACAGGCCTGGCGCACCGCCTGCCAAAATCCGGGCGGCGGCACATAGGGCACCGCGCGCATAGGCTCGGCAATCACGGCGGCAACATCCCCCTCGCGGCCCAGCACATAGCGCACCATTTCCGCACAGGCCAAACCGCAAACGTCTGGGCCTGCGTGGTTATATGGGCAGCGATAACAGGCAAACGGTGCCACGTGCTCAGTGCCCGCCAGCAAAGGCCCGGCGATGTGGGATCGAAATGTTGCTTCACCGCCAACGGATGCCGCACCAAAACCCGCACCATGAAATGAATCCCAGAACGAGATGGTTTTGTGTCGCCCCGTTGCCGCCCGCGCAATTTTTAAAGCAACTTCAATCGCGTCCGAACCGCCCGTTGTGAACAGCACCTTATTCAAATCACCCGGCGCAAGGCTGGCCAGTTTTTCGGCCAGTTGCACGCTTGGCTCGTTGGTAAATCGACGCGGTGCAAAGCTTAAATCATCTAGCTGCGCTTTGATCGCTGCTAACAATCGCGGATGGCCATACCCGATGTGATGCACGGAGTTACCGTGGAAATCCATGAACCTGTTGCCGTCCAAGTCTTCGATCCAGATGCCGCTGGCCTTCGCAATGGTCGACACGCAAGGACTGGACAGACTTTGATGCAGAAACGCATTTGCGTCGCGCTGTAGCAATGGTCGCGATTTCGGGCCAATGGATTTTTCAAGCCATTCATGGCGCGCAGCCGATGTATTGGCCTCGCCTTCGGTGTGAAAATCTGGGGATTTAGAATTTTTCATCACGGAACCACTTCGCAAAAACCGATGTGAAAACTATGACCAACCCCACAAACACGGGTGGATTTGGTGGGCTGAACCGTGTCATTCCAGTTCACATGCTTGGCAGCCTTCGTCAACGTTTGATTTGACTTTGGGACGGGCTTGCCGCTCTAAAGAGCGCAAGTAATTGGGCCGTTAAACCATGTCGCGCAATCTTAAGTTTCTGTTTCTAATTGAAGGGTTTGCCGGGCTTTCGCGTGGCAGCTTTTTGGTTTGCATTGGTTGGACCACGCTGATGATCAGCGATGATGTTGCCAAGGTCGGGCAGGTTTTTATTATTGCCATGCTGACCAATTTGCTTGCCGGGCCCGTTTTGGGCGTTCTTGTTGATCGGTATGACCGTAAAACCCTTGCAATCATCGCACATTGTCTGATTGCCGTAACTTTGGCTGCAATGGCCGCCGCTTTGACCTTTGGAAATAACGCTTCCGTGTTAGGAATTGGTCTTGTCGTTGTTGTCGTCAGTTTAGCGCGCCTAATGTATCATTTATCTCATGACGGACTGATCCATGCAAATGTCGAAACCGCTGATTTAGGCCGCCGCATTGCGCAGTTTCGTACAATGCATCTGTTGGCAGTCGCCCTTGGTACGATGGTCGCAGGTCTAGTGATCGAACAATCTTCACCTGCCATGAGTTTCGGATTTTCAAGCCTGATGTCGGTTATGCTGATCGCGCCATTGATTGGTGTGGCCAGTGCGGGACCTACGGCCAAACGAGCCGGCGGTATAGCGGGTTTTAAATCCGATTTCCTTGGTGGTTTGGCCCTGGCCATGACCAACAAGGCAATCCGCAATCTGGCTATTTTGGCGGCCATTGCCCTGCCCGTTGGTCAGCTTTCTAACGCAATTATGCCGGGTTTCATCCGCGAGGATCTTGGGTTTGGCGGCGATATTTTTGGATTGGTTGATAGTGGCTGGCCAATCGGCGGCATGCTGGCAGCGCTTACTCTTAGCTTTGGATTTCGGTCGCTAGCGCGCAATAATCTTGAATATGTGTTCTCGGCACTAGCAGGGCTGGCGACAGTTGTCTTATCCATAACGGCTAGCATTGCCTTTCTTTTGGTTCTTCACGCCTTGATGGGATATTTTGTCTGGCTGTGCCGCATTACCATTGACGCGCGGGTTCTTACGGCATGTCGCACCGAAAACGTTGGGCGCAGCAAGGTCATCATAGAAATGACCTTTAGCTTATCGGCCTTGATCATGTGCATTTCACCGACACTGATAAAATTGGAAAACGCGAGCGGCTATTTCACTGCGTGGGGTTTGTTCATTGTGTGCGGTTCGGCCTTGGCCTTTCTGCTGCGCCGAAAACAATCGGATTTTTCTTCTTGACCTCAAGTGGCCTTGAGGGGTTAGCAAGGCGGTATCGACCCTTAAACAACGCTTCGAAAGCCCGCCCATGAGCCTAAAAGCCACAACCGAACACGTCCGTTGGCGCGAAATCTTAAACCGCCAATACGCGGCCCCGTTGTTGTTGGTATGCCTTGGAGTCTGGTTACATGCCGCTGACAGCTTGATCGTGGCGACCATGATGCCCGCCATAATCAGCGAAATCGGCGGCGAGGCCTATGTCCCTTGGACCATTGCTTTATACGAAATCGGTTCAATCGTTGCGGGGGCGGCCAGCGGGCTGGTGGCCCTTAGGTTGGGGTTGCGCCGCCCGATGATCATAGCGTCTTCAGTTTTTTCGCTTGGATGTTTTGTCAGTGCAGGCGCATCTAACATGGCTTTATTGCTAAGCGGGCGCTTACTGCAAGGGCTTGGTGGCGGCGGTCTTACTGCCATGGCTTTTGTTTCGCTGTCCGTCTTGTTTCCAACACGGCTGGCCGCGCGCGCGATGGCCATGATATCGGTCTTATGGGGTTCCTCGGCATTCTTAGGGCCGTTGATCGGCGGCCTGTTTGTCAGTTACTCGTCTTGGCGCTATGGCTTTGTATTCTTTGGCGCGCAGGCAATATTCTTAGCGTTGTTCATCCTGTTTGTGGTCAAAATCAACGAAGCCGACCGATCAAAAGAACCCGCCGGCAACTTGCCACTTGGCCGCCTGTTTCTATTGTCTTTTGGCGTTCTGTTTATTGCCTATGCGGGCATTGTTGTAACCCCGCTTCGCACACCATTGTTGTTAGTTCTCGGGCTCGGCCTATTGGCAACATTCCTGCGTATCGATGCGAAATTTCCCGCTAGCCGCCTTTTGCCGAAAAACCCCTTCGGGTTTAGGAGCACGGTCGGCGCGGCGCTAACCGGTATATTATTGATGAACATGGGGGTAATGGGTCTAAGCACCTATGGCCCACTAATGATGACCGCAATCCACGGCACACCTGCAATTGTCGCGGGCTATGTCTTGGCGGCAATTTCATTTGGCTGGTCGATCACAGCCTTTGTGGTTTCAGGCGCGCCGGAACGACACGATCCTTATTATATCGGAGGCGGTATGTTGTTGGTTACGATAAGTGTGGCGGGTTTGATTTATGCGGTGCCAAGCGGCCCGATTGGCCTGATCGCCGCTTTTTCGGCGCTTGAAGGTGTGGGATATGGGGCGTCTTATACTTTTATCATCAGACGCACCAAACGATTTGCTAGCCCGGAAGATGTCGAGCGATTGTCTGCAGCCATCCCAACTGTTTCACGACTTGGCTATGCACTTGGCGCGTCAGTCACGGGAATTTTGGCTAATGCGGCGGGCTTTTCCCTGTCAGGAAACGCTTCTGACACCGCCCATGTGGCAAGGGTAATCTTTACCGGCAGCTTGCCGATTGCCTTGTTGGGCCTGTTTGCGATGGTGGCATTTGCCACAATGAAAGCAAAATAGGTGTCTATTTTGCAAAGCGCAGTAAAGCCGCGCCAAACAGTGTGACCATCGTTGAAAATACCTTCACGAGGCTGAGTTTTTCCTTCAGGAAAATCACGCCAATCAGCAAAGCAAAAACGATACTGACTTCACGCAACGCTGTTACCAGCGCAATCGGCGCTTGGGTGAACGACCATGTGACAAGGCCATAAGCGACAAACGATGCCCCGCCGCCAAGCGCGAAAACCAACTTTGCATTGCGGGGGATTTGGCGCAGAAGACCGGGGTTTTTAAGATGCATGAAACCGATCATTAAGACGCCATTGCCGATCGCCAGCCAGCCGTAAAAACCAAGGGCTGTGCCTGCAAGTCGCGCACCCATGCCGTCAATCAAGGAATAGGCCGCGATAAAACAACCTGTCACAAAGGCCAGCCCGGCGGCGTTCATATTACGTTGCCCATCCTGTTGGCGCACCAAAGTAAGGCTAATAATCCCAGCACCAATTGTTAGAACGGCCACTATTTCGATTTGCTGCAAATGCACGCCCAAAAACAAAA
>JBLHMX010000140.1:0-7278 GCA_047622625.1 Paracoccaceae bacterium
GATGAAACTTCCGTTTTTGGTGATCTTAATGGGGTTGTCCGGGATCGCGATGCTTTTGCCAATGGGCCACGCGTTTCGTATTCAGGATTATGAAACTGGTCGGATATTCTTGCAATCTGCCGTGCTGATTGTGCTGCTGACAACCTTAATTGGTGTGGCGTCAGTCAATTACAGGCCCAAAAGCACCGCCCAAAGCCATCTGGTCGCATTGTTTGGTGCATTTGTGATACTGCCAGTGTTTCTGGCTTTCCCGGTGTCTCTTCTTGTGCCCTGGATCAGTTTTTCGGCACATTATTTTGAAATGCTGTCGGCGTTAACCACAACTGGCGCAACAGTATTTGATGATCCGTCCCGAATTAGCGAACCAATCCATCTTTGGCGCGCGTTTGTCGGCTGGCTTGGTGGTTTTTTGATGTTGGTCAGCGCAATCGCTATTATGGCGCCCTTGAACCTTGGCGGGTTCGAAATTTATGGCAGCGATAACAAGCCCGAGCAGGTGCTTGGCGCGGCACGGATCAGGGCTGCTGATGTATCGGAACGCCTGGTAAAATTTGCCCGGCGTATTGGCCCTATATATTTAGGTGTTACGCTTTTGTTGGCGTTGGGATTGTTGGTTGCGGGCGAACGGTCTTTTGTCGCCATCGTTCGCGCGATGTCGACAGTTTCCACCAGCGGTATTCATTCCGGCGACAAGCTGGTCACCGGATTTGCGGGCGAACTGTTAATCTTTTTGTTTCTGTTTCTGGCCGTTTCCCGGTTGATGTTCAACTTTGATGGCAATCTACCCTCGTTAAAATCGATCCGCGATGACCATGAATTTCGGCTGGCATTGGCACTTGTTGCCGTTTTGCCAATTCTGTTGTTCCTGCGCCACTGGCTGGGTGCTTTTGAAGTAAACGATCAGGAAAATGCACCGGCTGCGTTTCAAGCGCTATGGGGGGCAGTGTTTACCACGCTGTCGTTTTTGACAACTACAGGGTTTGAAAGCGAAAGCTGGGCGGCGGCGCAGGACTGGTCGGGCCTACCGACCTCAGGCATTATCCTTTTGGGGCTTGCGGTGATGGGCGGCGGGGTCGCCACCACTGCAGGTGGGATCAAATTGTTGCGGGTGTATGCTTTGTATAAACATGGTGTGCGCGAAATGCAAAAGCTGTCATTCCCATCGTCTATTGGCGGGGCGGGGCGCTCGGCGCGGTTTATTCGTCGCGAAGGTGCGTATGTTGCTTGGATGTTTTTCATGCTGTTTGCGATTTCGACTGCACTGACCATGCTGGCGCTTTCAATGACCGGCCTGAATTTTGAAACTAGTCTGGTTTTTGCGGTATCAGCCCTGTCCACCACTGGGCCATTGGCCAGCGCCGTGCTTGAAAACGGCACAACTTATGCGCAGCTTGATGATTGGGCGCGTGGGATTTTAGGGGTGGCAATGGTGTTGGGGCGGTTGGAAACCTTGGCGATTATCGCGCTCTTGAACCCTGATTTTTGGCGCCGCTAAGAAAATATGATCGAAAAGACACGATTTAATCCGTTTTTGGCTGGAATTCACCCTTGTTCATTGCCATATTCGTAACAATAGACACAAAGAACCATAACAATCGCCTTGGAATACCGGGGCTTGAACAAAACTGAAGGCTGAAAAAAATGGCTGCCGATAAGCAAAACTTGCAAGATGCATTTTTGAATAATGTACGTAAATCCAAAATTTCTGTTACGATATTTCTAATCAACGGCGTCAAGCTGCAAGGTGTCATCACTTGGTTTGACAGCTTTTGCGTGCTGTTGCGCCGCGACGGCCAATCACAGTTGGTTTACAAAAGTGCGATTTCCACAATCATGCCATCGCAGCCTGTGCTGCTGTATGAAGGCGATGACGGCACTTGATCCAAACCGCATTAGGGTTTGAACAGCCGTGGTGACACGCTGCCTGATCCTTCATCCAGATATAGCCCGACACGATACCCGCAGAACGCCGCAGAATGCGCTGGCCGAAGCGGTTTCACTGGCGGCAGCACTTGAGCTTGAGGTCGTTGAAACCTTTGTCGTGCGCTTGGCAAAAGCTCAGGCCGGGTTGTTGTTTGGCAAAGGTAAAGTTGAGGAATACGCGCAACTAATCGAAGATCAAGAAATTGATCTGGTGGTGGTCGACAGCGCCGTCACGCCAATTCAACAGCGTAACCTAGAAAAACGCTGGAGCGTTAAAGTTCTGGATCGCACCGGTTTAATTCTTGAAATTTTCGGTGACCGCGCCGCTACCCGTGAAGGTGTGTTGCAGGTTGATTTGGCGGCACTTGCCTATCAACGCAGCCGTCTGGTGCGCAGTTGGACCCACCTTGAACGCCAACGTGGTGGCTTATCGTTCGTCGGCGGCGCAGGTGAAACCCAGATCGAGGCTGACAGGCGCGCCATTGACGACGCGATTGTGCGCCTGAAACGCCAATTGGCCAAAGTGGTCAAAACCCGCAGCCTTCACCGGGCTGCGCGTAAAAAGGTGCCATTTCCTATTGTCGCATTGGTCGGCTATACCAATGCCGGTAAATCCAGCCTTTTCAATCGGTTGACTGGCGCAAATGTCATGGCCAAGGACATGTTGTTTGCAACACTTGACCCAACAATGCGAGCCATCAAACTTCCTTCGGGACGCCAAATAATATTGTCGGACACCGTCGGGTTTATATCGGAACTTCCAACACAGCTGGTTGCAGCGTTTCGGGCCACATTAGAAGAGGTTCTGGACGCCGATCTGATCGTGCATGTGCGCGATATCACCCATCCGGAAACCGAGGAACAAGCCGAAGACGTGCGCGAAATTCTTGAAACGCTTGGCATTACGCGCGCCGCACACGAAG
Organism: Paracoccaceae bacterium; assembly: GCA_047622625.1. GTDB lineage: Bacteria > Pseudomonadota > Alphaproteobacteria > Rhodobacterales > Rhodobacteraceae > UBA5972. The sequence goes on from JBLHMX010000140.1 coordinate 2,847, forward strand.
CGATGATCGATGTTTGGAATAAAATAGATCAAGCGGAACCCGAACAAAAACAAGCACTTTTAGCCATCACTGAGCGCGACGATGCGATTGTTGCAACCTCTGCCATATCTGGTGAGGGCATGGATAAGTTATGCGATCTGATCGATCTGTCTTTGGTTGAACCAAGCGTAACTGAAATGCTGCAACTTGAATTTGCCGAGGGTCGCAAGCGCGCGTGGTTGTTTGACCAAAATGTTGTTGATACTGAAAATCAGACAGGCGTTGGATTTGATCTTACGGTGACCTGGACCAAAAAACAGTCAGACCAATTCTTGCTGCTTTAACTTAATGCTGCGGCACAAGACGTGACACGCCGACTGCGGCTGCACGCGCCAAATCTGGATCAAGGGACATTGGTATATATTCACCGCGCCGCCAAAGCTGGGCTAAATCGTCATAATGGCGTGAAAGAAAATGCCCGCTTTGACCAGTTGAAATGATGAAAACCGAACTGTCTGGATCAGAGAAATCATAAACACCACGATAGCCTGCGCCATTTACGTTTAAATATGGGTTGGCACCTGTGCCGCTGGTTTTGCCGCGCATCAGGGTATTGTCGCCGCCCGAAGTAGACTGACGAATGTTCAAAAACCACGATAGCAACGGAATATCACCCAAAGTCTCATGGTCATGCGCAGCTTGATGCGCGTCCCCCCAACGCCAACTTTCGATGCGATCACCGTGGGTTTTTATCAAACCAAGCAGGGCCGTATCAAGCGCCAGGCGGGCCATTTCGGTACAAGTTTCGATCAACGTAGATTGCACCACATCGCACCACGCAGACGCACCATTTACGTTGCGAAAGACCCGCTCAAGAAAAACGGGGTCTGCATGGGTGAAATCACGCGCAAGGGGGCCCAGCTCGTCTTGAACCAGTTTTTGTTGCAAGCTGCGCATCCAAGCAGTAAAAATTAGCGGCTCGGGCATATGTTCGTTCATCTCGCCGTTCCAATCGGCCAGTAATGCCAGCGCAACGCGCCGCAGGTTTCCCTGATTGTCTTGGCTTGGGGTTTCTGCCGCGAACCACAGATCACGGGCGATCAAAGGTAATAATGCGCGGGCGGAAAACGAAACCTGATCCAACTGCGCCTCGATAAAACTGGCTTGGGTATGGACTTCACGCCCTCCCATCAATTTTTGCAGCCTCTCAATGCGTTGGGTGTCCCCCCAAAAATACGACACATGATTGGGAAAAGGGCGATCAACGGTCTTATTGTTGGTATTGGCCACCAGCCCGCTGGCCGGATTGATAATCCGAGGGTTGTTTTCATAAGGCAAAGACCCAAGCCACCGATTTTGCACCAACCAGCCAGGTGTCGGCAGTCGCCCGCGACTTTGATGCCGCGCCGGGCGGTTTGGCATTTTTCCGATCAACTGAAACGCAATATTCTCGCGATCAACCACCACCAGATTTTGCGATGGCGCTACAAACAGCCGCCCTGCTTTTGTCGCCTCAACCACATTCTGCGCAGCCATAATGCGCAGCATTGCGGTCATGGATTGATCGACCGGATCAAGTGCAGTCCAACTTAGGCTGGTCACATGTCCGGACGGTGTAATAGACGCAAGATTGCCCCAGGCTGCTGGAATGATTGGCCCGTTTTCTGTCCATTGTAACAACCGCTTAACCGGTTCTTGGCCTTTCACTCGGATCAGTACTTCGCGACTGATAAAGGGCTTATATCCCTCAGGTGTCAGGTATTCATTCTCGTCATCCGGGTTTAGCTTTTCAATGTGAATGTCCTGATCGTCAAGATAAGACGACGTAATTCCCCAACCTAATTGATCGCTACGTCCAACCAACATTAAGGGCATTCCGGGTATCGTGCCGCCAATGACATCGCCTGATGCCAATTGCAGCCGCGCCAACATCCACAGGGATGGGGCCGACAAATTCAAATGCGGATCATTTGCCAATAACGTGCCTTGTGCCGCCGACCTTGACGGCGCCGCCGCCCAGACATTTGACGCCCCAGCGAACTGCGGCGCGGGTGAAGGATCAAACGGCGCGGGTTTAATTGAGGCGGTCAATATGGCCGGCAAGCCATCAAAAATGGCGCCATAAGCCGGCAATGCCGCAGAACCGGGCCCGGGCGCATCAGGCAGAATATCGCGCAAGCGATCCTGATTGCTTCCCAATGCCAGTGACGTGCGCGCCCGTTCAACTTCGGCGGCAAGATGGCCACTAAGTTTAAGCGACATCAAACGTAAGATCGCCAAAGAGTCTGCTGCACGCCAAGGTTGGATCTTCGGGCTGTACAGGAAATATTCGGGCGCACCACGGCCCAATGCCTCGGATCGAACGGTTTCAATCCAAGCGTTTACACCACTTGCATAAGCCTCGAGCGCTGCCTTCTCGGCGGCCCCTTGGTATTGCAATGACGCTTCGGCAAGTCCGTAAAAATCAAGCCTGCGCAGAAAGTCATCAGTTTCCAAAGTGCGCACGCCGAACTGTTCGCTGAGGCGCCCCTGTGCCGTGCGTCGCAACATCATCATTTGCCACAAACGATCTTGCCCGTGGACAAAGCCAAGGCCAAAAAACGTATCGTGATCGGATGTGCCAAACACATGTGGTACATTGTAATTGTCCCGCACAATCTCGACGGGCGCAAAGGCACCGGAGACGCTGTATTCACGGTTGTAATCAGGCAAGGACCGCGACGCCAAGTAATATGCCAATGCAACGCCTAAAAGCGTTAGCACAGACAGCACAACGAAAAGGCGTAGCAGCCAGCGAAAAGTAACAGCCATGGGGCGAGTGATCCATTATTGACCCCAGCGTTTTAGCAGGCCATGAAATGTAAAACAAACGCATAAAGGATCACGAACATGGCAGTTGTCGCTTTTATTGGTTTAGGGGTTATGGGATTTCCTATGGCTGGGCACTTGGCACAGGCTGGTCATCAAGTGACGGTCTATAACCGAAACGCCGCTAAGTCTGCAGCTTGGGTTTCTCAACATGGCGGGCAGGCGGCCTCAACGCCGGCAGCCGCAGCGAAAGGCGCCGAATTTGTATTTTGCTGCGTTGGCAATGACGACGACTTGCGCGCAGTAACACTTGGCGCTGATGGTGCGTTCGCGGGTATCGGGCACGGTTGCGTATTTATTGACCACACTACGGTTTCTGCCGAAGTGACGCGCGAACTTTCTGCCAAAGCTGATGAACAAGGGTTTGCTTTCGTTGACGCACCGGTTTCAGGCGGTCAGGCCGGGGCTGAAAATGGCGCTTTATCTGTGATGTGTGGCGGTGATCAGGCGGCTTACGATCGGGCCGAACTGGTGATTGATGCATACGCCAAAGCCTGCGCGCGCCTTGGCGGTTCAGGAGCAGGTCAATTAACCAAAATGGTGAACCAAATTTGTATCGCAGGGTTAGTTCAGGGGCTTAGCGAGGGGTTACATTTCGCCCAAAAGGCCGGGCTTGATGGCCGCGCCGTCGTTGACGTGATCGCACATGGGGCAGCCGGATCTTGGCAAATGTCCAACCGATATAAAACCATGCTGGACGATGAGTTTGACCACGGATTTGCGGTAGATTGGATGCGCAAAGATCTGGGCATATGTCTGGACGAGGCTAACAATAACGGTGCCAGCCTGCCAGTTACAGCCCTGGTCGATCAATTCTATAAAGACGTCCAGAAATTAGGCGGTGCGCGTTGGGATACATCAAGTTTGATTAAGCGATTGGGGTAATCAGCGACGTATCCGCGTATATTTCGTACCCTCAAGGGTCGCGCCAACACTTAATCCGGCGCGACCAAAGATAGCAGCGACAACTGGTGAACGCAGCTCGGTCGTATCAATGCCCACGTTGTCCCCGTCATTCTTGAACACGTATTCCGCATCAGCGCCGATTTGCCAGCCGTTTGCCGATCGAAAATCAGACAAAGACGTTTGGTTCATGAAAAACAGTGTGTGGGCATATTGTTGCAAGCCGATCTGAAAACCGTAAGTCCCTTGGGCGATTGAATAATAGTCAACGGGCGCGCCACCAATCAACAATGCGCCTTCGCCGTAGGCAGCGCCAAAACCAAAACCTGCCTTGGTGATCGTCGGCATGACCAACATTCCTGCGGCACGATCAGCCAGATCGCGGGTGCCTGGAAGCTCTTCAAACATTTGCTGCATGGCCAGTTCGGTTCTATAATCAATTTTTGCGCCACGGCTGTTGCCAATGCCATTGCCACACGCGGCAACGGTTGACGCGGTGCCTGCCAAAAAGGCGCGGCGGGTCCATATGTTCATGGGGTCATCCTCAATATCTGCTCTATGTCGGTCTTTATCGCCGAATATCCACAAACTATAGGTGATTCACATAAGCTTGTCACGGGCCTCAGATCGATTGGGCGAGGTCTTGCCAGTTTTGTGAAAAAGACCGCCCCATCAATTCCAA
>JBLHMX010000141.1:0-7197 GCA_047622625.1 Paracoccaceae bacterium
GCGATATGCAAGGGCAAGAACTTGAACACCCAATGGGCGCTGGTTCCAGTTTGTCGAGCTGAACGGATATTTCGCCCAATCGTTCCAGAATGTGGAACCCGGTAGAATTGTCCGCTTCACTTTGATGCCAGCATCGCGCAACTGAGCGGCAACCGCATCAGTTGTATCACGGCGCCAGTCACCATCGATCGAGATCAGCTCGTGCTCGAAGTCACCCAAGCCAGCTTCTTCCATCAAAGCTTTGGCCGCTGCGCCGTCTACAACCTGTGCAGGCAAAGCTGCGTATTCTGGGTGCAACGGTGAAACGTGGTGGTTTTCAGCAACGCTGCCGTTACCGCCAAAGCCAAGTTCAAGGCAAACTGCATTATCGACGGCCATTGCCAATGCACGACGTACGCGGACGTCAGCGTAGATCATCTTGCCATCAACTTCGGCTGTCTGGTTACAGCGGATTACAATTGTATTCGCTGTGTTGACCTGGGACTTTGTCCAACCTGACAGGCTGTCAAAGATGTCAACAAACTCGCCGTCAATCCGGTACATCATATCAAATTGATCGGCATCCGCACCAGCAACCCATGCAGATGGGTCAGTGCCAAGGTCGACAAACTCGATCCGGTCAAGGTAGTTACCTTCTGACCAAGATGTGTGGTTCGCGTTTTTAACCAATGCAGCACTTACACCAACATCCAATGACTCAGGCAAGTAAGCGCCAGTGCCAACAGGATTGCTAAGCATTGTATCAGCAGTGTGCGAAGCGTGTGTGATCGCTGCAGGATAGTCACCCATGCCAACAATGATCGTGATGTCAGGACGAGGTAGAACCAGTTTCACAGTGTGGCTGTCAACGACAGAAATCACACCGTCACCGGCCATGCCAGCATCTGCGTCAATCAATGTCGCCATACGACCTGCCATTGAATTGCCTTCAAGGCTTTTGTCGGCCCAGCCAGCGATATTGCGTGCAACATCTTCGGCAGTGAAGTCGTCGCCATTATTCCATTTCACGCCTTTACGAACGTTCAATGTATATTCTGTGGCGTCGTCGTTAACTTCCCAGCTTTCAAGCAGACGACCCGAGATGGAACCATCTGCATTGATACGCACCAGATATTCCAGCCAACCACGTGTAAAGTTCGCGATTTGTGACCAGTCATATGTACGCGGGTCTTTAAGGGCGCGTACTTCTTGTTGGATGCGCAATGTGCCGCCAGCTTTGGCGTGTGCTGCGGCCTGAGCTGGCGCATCAACACCAATCAAAGCATATGCAGCGGCTGTTGTTGCACCAAGTGCAGTCGCACGTGCAAGGAATTCACGACGGCTAAGCTCGCCTGATTTGCATTCCTCTGCGTACATTGTGACTGCTGAGTGCAGCTTGTTTCCGTTGATTGTGTCTTTTGACATTTAGTTCTCTCCCTGTTGGATCATCATTTATTAAGTAATTTTGATACTCGGGAATAGTGAATTCTCCGAGATGAATGGGTGTTCCCAATACGACAAAAACCGACCAATGATGTCGTTTTCATGCTGCGCTTTAACCTGTCCGAGGAATCTCTCTGTCCTAGCGAAGCCAAGAGCATCACGGGAACGTCAGTTGATTCTAAGGAGCAGCGGCAGCGCGTCATAACGAGAAGGCTCACGTTAATCATGTGTAAAGTCAAGAAATTTCAGGGCACGTTTGCGTCAACTCTGGAACCATTTTCGATGGCCAAGCCGGCGTTCGGCGGTATTCTGGCTGCGTGCTTGCAGTCTGAATTCACGCGGTGATTGTAAAGTTGATTGGCGAAACAGCCGCGTAAAATAGGCGGCAGACGAAAACCCAAGACTTGTCGCAATTTCGTTAATCTTGATGTCGCTTTCAGCCAACCCATATTTGGCGGCCAACACAACACGGTCTTGCACCAATTCCAGCGCTGGTTTGCCCGCAACCTCGCGGCATACACGACTGAGATGAGTTGGGGTTACATCAAGAACGGCTGCGTATGTAGAAACAGCCAAGCCTAATTGATGATTGTCCTCTAAACGGCGCAAAAACCGGTCAAGCAGGCGTTGGGCGGCAGTTGGTCGTGCTGCCAATAACCATTCATTTCGCGCGTGATTGCGTTCTATCCAAACGCTTAACAGGGTCAGATAGCTTTCGATCACATGCTCAAATCCCGGTTGGATGTTACTGTGTTCAGCTGAAATTTGTTCGAAATACCCAGTCATTTGCCCCTGATCAAAAATGCTTGTGGCTTTGATTAATCCCGCAGAGTGCGGAACTGGCACCGGCAGCGTCTCAGGTAAGAAACTGGCGTAACCTTGGGCATTGGCGCTTGGAATGACCGCGTGGATTTGACCCGCAGGAATAAATATAACGGTATTTGGGCCGAAACCCCTTAAAATACTGCCGATCCGTAACTGCCCCTGACCACGGGTGAACCACAAGAACACATGCTTTTCGCGCGACTGCAATGATTGCATCCGCCATCGGCCACGGCTGGTAAGGCCCGGCAAAGTGTATACTTCGACCTTCTGTCCATAAGCCGATTTAGTTGGGTATTGCATGTGTATTACGGAAACTTCTGTGGAAAAGTGTCAAATTTATTGAGTTTGTGCAATAATTTGCCGTATAATTTTGAATTATTCAAGGACTTATTCACAGGCCCCTTAGGTTGTGTTTATCCAAGTCCAGTCCTTCATCCTGGCCCGAAACCAACTGCGCTGGCGTTTTGCGTATCGCCGCGTGGCAATCTCGGCCGCGTCTATAGCTTCGGACAAGGTCAGTTCACCACGCAAATGGGCCATCAATTCCGGCGCCCCGATGGCGCGCGATGCGGGTCGCTTGGGATCCCATCCTGCCAAATTATCGCGGCATTCATCTAACGCGCCTTGATCCAACATTTGGTCGAACCTTTGGCGAATACGAGGCGTTAACCATTCCTTTGGCGCTTCCAATACAAATGCGTTGGTTTCAGACAAAGGTAACATCGGTGCCGGCGTGTTGTCTTGCCAATCCGCCAATCCCTGACCCGTTGATTTCAGCACTTCCCAGGCCCGCATCACACGGCTGGGGTTTTGCCTGTCTATACGGTTGAATGTCTTTGCGTCTTGCTGTTCTAAGTCCTGTAAGAAAGGCCCTAATCCATTAGATCCAAATATATCTTCAGCCGATTTACAAACCTCATCTTTAACTTCAGGTATATCCGCCAACCCGTTGGTAAGAGACGAAAAATACAAACCAGTCCCGCCAACAATTATTGGTAGTTTAGATGCTGCATTGGTCAATATGGGGCGCAAATCCCGCAACCATTCACCAACGGAATAGCCTTGATCTTTGCTAACATGGCCATAAAGCGCGTGCTCAAACATGCCTTCGTCTTGCAGAGATGGACGTGCCGTCAAAACCCGCCAATTGTCATAGACCTGCAACGCATCGGCATTGACAATGACTCCGTCAAATTCCGCCGCGATTTGCATCGCTAAACCGGATTTCCCGGACGCTGTGGGCCCGGCGATTAGCACGGGTTTGCTTGGGTCAATCTTTGGAAGTGTCAGCAACTTTTGGTATCCGTTTCTTAAACATACCCGGCCACTTCAGCCAAGTATTACTCTTTTGTTTCCACAAAGCCCGCCTTTGGCGTTGAAACTGGCCGCGTTTTATTCCACTTTGCGCCGAAACATCAAATCCAGCAAAAGGGGTCGCGTCAATGACCGAAGTTTCAACATCCGCGCAAGGCAACGGTTTTAAACGGGTAATGGTGAAAATTTCGGGTGAGGCATTGATGGGCGAGCAGGGGTATGGCCTGCATCCGCCAACCGTGGAACGGATCGCTGCCCAGATTAAAGAAGTTCACGATCAGGGGTATGAAATCTGCATGGTCATTGGCGGCGGTAATATTTTTCGCGGCTTACAAGGCAGCGCCCAAGGCATGGAACGCACGACTGCCGACTATATGGGCATGCTGGCCACAGTGATGAATGCGCTGGCGATGCAAGGCGCGCTAGAAGCATTGGGTGTGTTTACCCGGGTAATCTCGGCCATCCCAATGGATCAGGTTTGCGAGCCCTACATCCGCCGCCGCGCCGTTCGGCACTTAGAAAAAAACCGCGTTTGCATCTTTGCGGCGGGCACAGGAAACCCCTATTTCACGACCGATACAGCCGCAATGTTGCGGGCCAATGAAATGCGTTGTGAAGTGATTTTCAAGGGCACACAGGTTGATGGTATTTACGACAAAGACCCGCAAAAACACGCAGACGCCGTGCGTTATGACACCGTTAGTTATGATGAAGTATTGCAAAAGAACCTGAAAGTCATGGATGCTGCGGCAATTGCATTGGCGCGCGACAATGATTTGCCGATCGTGGTGTTTTCATTAGACAGCCCAGGCGGATTGGTCGGTGTTATCCGCGGCGAAGGCACATTTACACGCGTTGGGTAACTGGGTTAAAAGAAAAGAAAACTAAAACCAACGATGGGGCCCGCAAGTTATGTCCGATGATATCGAAATTGACCTGGATGATCTAGGACGCCGTATGGATGGCGCGATGACAGCGCTTAAGGCTGAATATATCAGCCTGCGAACTGGGCGGGCATCGGCTTCGATGCTGGATACTATCATGGTTGACGCTTACGGGTCGTCAATGCCGTTGAACCAATGTGGCACAGTGAATGTGCCCGAATCGCGCATGCTGACTGTTAATGTTTGGGATAAAACACTGGTTGCTGCGGTGGATAAAGCCATTCGGAATTCCGGTCTGGGCTTGAACCCCGTAATGGATGGCATGATGTTGCGGCTACCGATCCCCGAATTAAACGAAGAACGGCGTCGTGATCTATCCCGGGTTGCCGCCCAATATGCCGAAAGCGCGCGGATTTCGATCCGTAATGTGCGTCGCGACGGCATGGACCAGATTAAAAAAGCCAAAGATACAATGTCGGAAGATGATCAGAAAATTTGGTCAGATGAAATTCAAGAACTGACGAATAAGATGATTGTCGAAATCGACAAGGGTCTTGAGGCCAAGCAAGAAGACATCATGCAGGTTTAGCCTTAATGTGCTGGCAAAAAAGGTGGATCAGGTGAACGAAACAACCGACCCCATTCGAAAAATCGAACACGTGGCCATCATCATGGATGGCAATGGCCGTTGGGCAACAGGGCGCGGATTACCGCGTCTTGTAGGGCATCGTAATGGCGCGGCTCGGGTGCGCGAAATTGTAAATATCTGCCCGGATATTGGTGTTAAGTATCTGACATTATACGCATTTTCGACAGAAAACTGGAAACGGGCAGAAGCAGAAGTTGCTGGTCTGATGTCTTTGTTTCGCCGATATATCTTAAAAGAAGCGAAAAAGCTGCATGCAAATAAGGTGCGGGTGCGTTTTATTGGGGATCGCGGGCGTCTGGATCAAAAATTGATCGAATTGATGGCGCAGCTTGAAGAAAAAACCGCCGAAAACGATCATTTGAACCTGACAATCGCGCTGAATTACGGCGGCCGCGATGAACTAACGCGCGCCATCCGTACGCTAACCGAAGATGCCGCCGAAGGGCGTGTTGCGCCGGAAGATATTAATGAAGAAAGTATCGGTTATTACCTTGATACCAGATACTTACCCGATCCTGACCTAGTCATCCGCACGTCGGGCGAACAGCGCATTTCCAATTTCTTGCTGTGGCAATCGGCCTATGCTGAATACGCTTTTGTTGATACGCTTTGGCCAGATTTTGACGTCGAAGCGTTTGAGGCGATTGTCAGTGGCTATTCCGGACGCGAGCGTCGGTTTGGCGCGGTTTCTGGATGAGCAGTTTCGCCGATTTGCGGCTGCGCGTGATGTCCGCCGTTGTTATGGTCACGGTCGGGGTCTTCGCAATATGGCTGGGCGGATGGCTGTTTCTGGGTCTTCTCGGCATCGCTGGTGCCATCATGATTTGGGAGCTGGCGCGCATGCTGGATGCCAGCCTTTCGTCAACCAAACTGCTTTTATTGGCACTGATTGGCGGCGCAACGATTGTGCGGGTCGGTTATAATACCCAGTCGATTTCTCTTTTGGCCCTGCTGTTGGCACCGGTTATTGGTTTGGTCCTGATCAAAAAAGGGCGCGGCCTATTTGGCGTGTATGGACTGGCTATTTTACTGGCCACCGCTGGTTTATTCTGGCTGCGTGATAGCGAACCTTCGGCCTTGGGTTGGACAATATGGCTGGTGGCCGTGGTCATCGCATCAGATGTGGGCGGCTATTTCTTTGGTCGCATACTGGGTGGGCCAAAAATTCTGCCCGTGATTAGCCCGAAAAAAACTTGGTCGGGCACCTTTGGCGGCTGGCTTTTGGCAGGACTTATTGGCCTTGCGTTGGTCATCGCGAACTGCGCTGATAGCAGTTTGATTGTATTAAGTGTGTTTACAGCCATGGCAGCACAGATCGGTGACATTGTGGAAAGTGCCGTAAAACGAAGCACAGGTGTCAAGGACAGTTCGAACCTTATTCCCGGTCACGGTGGGTTTTTGGATCGTTTTGACGCCCTGATTGGTGCCTCGCTGTTAGTGCTTGTGATCACAAATACCATAGGTCTTCCGGCTTTGGGCGGAATTTGACCATGCGCCGCGTGTCGGTTTTTGGGTCAACTGGATCAGTCGGCCAAAACACCATTGATCTATTAAGGCGTCAGGGTGGCGCAGAACGCTATGACGTTGTGGCGTTATCTGGCGGGCGCAATGTTGAATTGTTGGCGCAACAAGCAATAGAATTTCGCGCATCGGTAGCGGTTTCAGCCCATGAAAATTGCCTTAGTCCTTTGCGGCAAGCCCTTGAAGGTACAGGAATAACAGCAATGGCGGGTTCCCAAGCGATTGCCCAAACTGCTGGTATGCCAACAGATTGGACAATGTCAGCCATTGGTGGATGTGCAGGTCTAGAACCTGGGCTAATTTCGTTGCAACATGGCGGTATTCTTGCGCTTGCCAACAAGGAAAGCTTGGTGGCCGCGGGCCCTTTGATGTTGGCGACGGCAAAGAAATACAAGGCCACGATCTTACCCGTTGATAGCGAACATTCTGCGATATTTCAGGCGTTGGGGCAAGAAGATATAAGCCGTGTCAATCGCATGATATTAACTGCATCGGGTGGGCCGTTTCGCGATTGGTCCTTGGCAGAAATGTCTAACGCCACGCCGGATCAAGCCAAGGCCCATCCAAACTGGGACATGGGCG
>JBLHMX010000142.1:0-7157 GCA_047622625.1 Paracoccaceae bacterium
GCCGGAAAATCATATCACGGGATTCTGGCCGAAATCGCGGATGAAACCGCAACTGTCATTCCCAAGGCCTTGATTGACAGTGCAGCCAACGGGGTGGCTTCGCTTGCTGAATTGCAAAAGTCTTTTCCTGAACATGCACGACGCGCGCTTAAGGCTTCGGTTCAAGCCGAGGCAGGTGATGGTATGGCCAACAAGGTCATGGCCTACCTGAAATCGCAACTTGGCGCCCGTTCTTTGGATGAAAAAGAAGGAAACGATCCTGATGCAATTCTGTCGAGGGTTGAAGCAATGCTTGGTCGAGGAGAGCTGCAGGCTGCCGTTGATTTGGCGCGCAAGCTTCCCGCCAACGGCATCAAGGAATTGGACACGTGGTTGAGCTCGGTCGAGGTGCGATTAAACGTTGAAATGGCGTTGAATGAATTTTCCAACGCACTTCTAGGCGACAATTAAGGGTACGTAGAAATGATCTGGTCAGTTGTCAAAATCACATTGTTTGTGGCGCTTATTGCGGCGTTAACTTTCGCCGCTTCGTTCTTGATAGACGCTGGGGGTGAGGTGCGGATTGCTGTTGGTTCGATGGAATTTTCTCTGACACCATTGGCAGGCATGATTTCGCTTGTGCTGGTTTTGTTGGGCGGTTGGATAACTTTTCGCGTTGCTGGCTTGCTGGTAGCCATTTTCAGGTTCTTTAACGGCGATGAAACCGCAATTTCGCGCTATTTTGATCGCAATCGCGAACGCCGCGGGTTTGAGGCATTGGCAGATGGGTTGATGGCTTTGGCGTCAGGCGAGGGCCGCGTGGCAATGGCCAAAGCAACCAAGGCAGAAAAATACCTTGGCCGGCCTGATCTTACATTGTTGCTGAGTGCGCAAGCGGCGGAAATGACCGGTGAGACTGGAAAGGCGCAAGGTTTTTATAAGAAACTTCTTGCTGATGACCGCACGCGATTTGTTGGTGTTCAAGGCATCATGAAGCAAAAGTTGGCAGAAGGTGACACAGATACAGCACTGAAACTGGCAGAAAAGGCGTTTGTGCTGCGACCCCGCCATGAAGGTACTTTGGATACTTTGTTCTCTTTGCAGTCTGATAAACGTGACTGGAAAGGCGCGCGAGAGACCCTGACAGCGACTGTTAAGGCGCGGGCTTTGCCAAAAGCCCTGCACACTAGGCGTGACGCGGTCTTGGCCTTGGCAGAAGCACGTGAAAAGATCGAAGCTGGTGAAGTTGAAAATGGAAAAGTTGCGGCGCTTCAGGCCAATCGTTTGTCACCTGACTTAATTCCGGCGGCGGTTTTGGCGGCTGAAATGCATGTATTGAATTCATCGTCACGCGCCGCGATTAAGATTCTTAAAAAGGCGTGGAGCGCGCAACCGCATCCCGATTTAGCGGCGGCATTTGCAAATATTGCGCCCGATGAAACGGCGAAAGAACGACAGGCCAGGTTTCAACCACTGTTGAAACTAAGACCTGAAGACACAGAAACAAAGCTGCTTGCGGCAGAGCTTGCGATTGTTACCGAAGATTTTCCAGCGGCCCGCAAAGCCTTGGGTGACGTAGCAGAAAATGAACCAACGACCCGATCCCTGACAGTCATGGCCGCGATCGAACGCGGTGAAGGCGCTCCAGATAACGTGGTGCGCGGATGGTTGACCAAAGCACTTGGCGCACCTCGTGGCCCGCAATGGATTTGCAAATCATGCCACAATATCCACGGCAATTGGGTGCCTGTGTGTGAAAATTGTAGTGGGTTTGATACGCTGGATTGGCAAGATCCGCCGCAATCAAGCGAACCCTCACAACGATCTTCCGACATGTTGCCGTTGATAGTCGGTACTCTGGATGATGTGCCGGAATTACCAGTGCCAGAGGTCGAAAACACTGCTGTGATCGAGGTCAAAACGACGCCAGACACGTCTGATGATCTTGACGGTATAGTTGGGGATATTCATACAGTCCCTGAAATTCCTGGGCGCTAGGTCTACCGATCAAGTTGCCCAAAGTTATGAACCGAATGCCGAAAGGAATGTAATAATGGTCGACCTGAAAGAGTTTCGCCAAGATCTACATCGGCATCCGGAAATTGGGCTTAATCTAGAACGCACGCCGCGCAAGGTTGCCGAGATTTTGTCGGCGGCTGGGCTGGATGTTGTGACAGGCGTTGGTGGGTGCGGTGTTGTTGCTTCGCTACGACGTGGATCGGATAATCAGGCTATTGGACTGCGGGCAGATATGGATGCTCTGCCGATCACCGAAGCGAATGAATTCAGCCATCGGTCAGAAACTCCCGGTAAGTTTCACGGTTGCGGCCACGATGGACATACGGCCATGCTGGTTGGTGCCGCGCTGGAATTGGCAGCAGATGCCGATTTTGATCGCAACGTGCATTTCATTTTTCAACCCGACGAAGAAAACGGTAATGGCGCCAAGGCGATGATTGCTGATGGGTTGTTTGAACGGTTTGCGATGTCTTCAATATTCGGAATGCATAATTTTCCCGGGATGGAAGTCGGCCAGTTCGCAACTCAATCAGGGCCATTCTGTGCGTTTGAAGATAACTTTGAGATCCGGATAACCGGCATTGGCGGGCATGCATCTATGCCGGAAATTGGTGTCGATCCCATTGTTGTGGGGGCCGCTATTGTGATGCAGTTACAGACAATCGTGTCGCGTAATGTGCCAAGCAAAGATCACGCAGTGGTGTCGATTACAGAATTTGAAACCGACGGCGCGCGCAATATTCTGGCCAGTCAGGTGGTGCTGCGCGGGGATTGCCGTGGGTTTACTGATGAAACGTCGGATTTAATCGAAAGCAGAATGCGTGAAATCTGTAACGGGATTGCGACCGGACAACGGGCTTTGGTTGAAGTGGATTATTCAACGTCGTTCCGCCCGCTGATCAATGATCCCAAGGAAACCGAAAACGCGATATTGGCTGCAAAGAATATCGGCCCGATTAACGCAAACTATGGGCGCGTTGGGTTCTCCGAGGATTTTGCCGAGTTCCTAAACCATCGACCAGGCGCTTTGCTGTTGATGGGGAACGGCACGAAAGGCGCCCACGCAATGCCGCTTCACAACCCTGGTTATGATTTCAACGACGACGCAATTCGTACAGGCGTTGAGTTTTGGAAATCTGTTGCGCGTTTGGAGGCTTAGAATTTACACAGTTAAGCGTCAAGAATGGAACGTGAAAAGTACAAACAACAAATAATTGAGGTACTTAGACGGCATACTTAAAGGAGTAGTATAGAGTGTCACAAGTTGGAAGACCGATAAAATGCCTGAATCCTCTTTGTTTTATAGCAGCGCCGCGCCGTGTAGAAACGGGTACAAAAATTGGCGATGACCGCCGCATACTATAGGGAATTCCGATGACAGACTATGTAATCTCTCCAGCAACACGAGCTTCAGTCGCTGTCTTAGAAAGTGATGCACGTTTTGCCGTCCGTCGAATTTTTTGTGTTGGCCGAAATTATGCAGCCCACGCGCGAGAAATGGGCCATGATCCAGATCGCGATCCGCCGTTTTTCTTTACAAAACCCGCCGATGCCGTTGTCGATAACAGCAGCACGATCCCTTATCCCCCTTTGACCAAAAACTTCCACTTTGAGGCGGAATTGGTTGTGGCAATTGGGTCAGCTGGGCGAAAAATCGATCAGAATGACAGTTTGAGCCATGTTTGGGGCTATGCGATAGGCAATGATCTAACCCGACGCGATTTACAATCGGCGGCGAAAGACAAGGGGCGGCCCTGGGATTGGGGCAAGGCCTTTGACCGGTCAGCGCCATGTGGTCCTGTACACCCTGTGTCGGTGGTTGGGCATTTGTCGAAAGGATCGATCAAACTGACTGTGAATGATCAGGTCAAACAGGACGCCGATTTAACCGAACTGATTTGGTCAATCCCAGAGGTCATTTCCATCTTGTCCCGCTCTGTCGCACTGGAACCGGGCGACTTGATTTATACGGGCACCCCCGCCGGTGTCGGGCCATTGGTAGTTGGTGATGTCTGTAAGATTTCTATCGAGGGATTGAGCGACTTGATAACAACAATTGCGCAACCGTTGGGCTAGAAACTGGTGCGCAAACGGAGGCTAAGAACAGATTTCTGTATTAGGCCTAATTATAAGTTAATTAGTCTTATTCAACCTGTTACACGGTCTAACTGATCTATTACACGAGCCATTGAAATTGGTGCATTTAAGTGCGTTTGTAAACATCCTCGTATCGCACAATATCGTCTTCACCCAAATAGGTTCCGGTCTGCACTTCGATTAAGTGCAGGTCGACTTTTCCTGGATTTTCCATACGGTGTTTTGAGCCGACTGGAATATAGACCGACTGATTTTCGGTAACTAATGAAACAGTATCGCCAACGGTCACGCGCGCAGTTCCCGCAACTACGATCCAGTGCTCTGATCGATGCACGTGGCTTTGCAAGCTTAGGGCAGCACCCGGGTGAACCATGATACGTTTAACCTGAAATCGTTGGCCTAGGGAAAGTGTTTCAAACCAACCCCAAGGGCGGTGGTCACGTGGGAATTGCTCGGCTTGTTTGGCGTTCTTGGCTTTAAGAACTTGCACCGCCTTTTTAACATGTTGAGCGCTGGACATATCGGCCACGAGAACTGCGTCAGGCATGGCCACTGCAACAATGTTCTCAAGGCCAATTCCGACTATCTCGAGGTTCTTGTTGTCTGACCGCAGAAGGGAATTCGTGCAGTCAATTGCGCTGGCTTCGCCTGACAGAACGACGCCATTGGCGTCGCCGTCACTTTCACGCCAAACCGCATCCCAACCACCAAGATCGGACCAGCCACCGTCGAAGGGTACGACCGACAGGTTTGCGGCCCTTTCCATCACTGCATAATCAATTGAGATGTCTTCGATTTTTGCCCATGGTTCAGGCGCCAAGCGCAAAAACCCAAGGTCCGGTTTGGCCTGCGAAACAGATGCAGCACAATCAGCAAGCATGCCGGAAGCGTGTTTTTTAAACGCTTTGATAATATCTTTTACAGCAAACAAAAATATGCCGCCGTTCCATAAGTAATTTCCGGCAGCCAGCATTTTTGCGGCATTTTCGGCATCTGGCTTTTCGATAAACTGCTTCAGTTTTCGCGGGGTCGCGGTGAAGTCACCAGCTCCGTCGGCCAGTTCCAGATAACCATATCCGGTTTCTGGGCGGTTGGGGCGAATGCCAAAGGTGACCAAATCGCCCGCATCGCAGGCGGCTTGACCAACTTTGACGGCCGCGCGAAATGCTTTTGCGTCGGGGACAACATGGTCAGATGGGGCGACCAACATCATCGCATCAGGGTCTTTTTCAGCCAGCCAAAGTGCGGCAGCCAGAATTGCCGGGGCGGTATTGCGGCCTTCGGGTTCGATTAGAACGGCTTTAGCTTCGGCACCGATTTCGGCAAGTTGTTCGGCAACAATGAACCTGAAATCGGCATTTGTAAGGATAATCGGCTGGGCAAATTCGTCGCCGGTCAAACGCTTTACAGAGGCTTGAAACAGGGTCTCTTGACCGGTAAGTCGCGAAAACTGTTTGGGATAGCTTTTGCGTGAAAGCGGCCACAGGCGGGTGCCCGAACCACCGCACAGGATGACTGGATAGATCATTTTACTGCCTGATGCCCGAATTGTTACTTGTTCTATTGGTTCATAACGCAAAATGAGGCGTAAGAAAGCCGCAAAGTGGATTGCCCTAAGGCGGCAACTGCGGGTATTGCCTGTTCTGCAGTTGTTATCGGGACAAAAATGAAGAATTTCACCACGAAGTTACATTGGTCAACCAAGTCCCTAGCACACTCAAGTTTAGCGGCTCGGGGTGAGTTGCCTTGAAGAAGATAATCCGTCTGATTAATGCGGTCTCAATTAACAATCCAATTTGGGTTGCCGCGATTTGGTTGCCTTTGGTGGCCCTTGCCGTTCTTGGGTTGTTTCGGATCGATTTTGAGGATGGCTTGCGTTCGATGTTTTCCTCGGACGCGCCAGCGTTTCAAGATTATGCGACCTATTCCAAGACATTTTCCCAAAGTGAAACAGATGTGGCGGTTTTGGTTTCTTCGCCAACGCCTCTTGATGGGCAAGATTTCGAGACGCTCGAGAACTTCATTCTTGACGCGCAGTTCATCGAAGGCATCGGTGGCGTCTATTCCATTTTTAGCCTACGACAGCCGCGCACTGATCAACGTGCCGAGCAGCGTTTGTTGCCAACAGATCTTTCAGATCAAGCCGCGCTTGAAACAGCGTTAAACACAGTTGCAGAACACACCGCGTCTGGTATTTCGTTGGTGTCTAAAGATAATCGCGCGACCGTTGTTGTTTTTACGATGGCCGCCGAGATGTCCGATATGGCCGGGTCGTCAAATACGTTGCAAAACCTTGAAGAACTTGGGGTTTCCGCTGGTATCGAGGGCGGAATTCAGTTTCAGATTACCGGACTAATACCCATCCGCGAAGGCATTATTATCGGCCTTAAGTGGGACCAGTTGAAAATAAACGTTCTAGGAGCCTTACTTGGGGCCTTAGTTTCGCTAATCCTTTTCCGCAGTTTTTGGGTTGCAGCGATAAATACTGTTTCGCCGGTGACAGCTTTGATTCTATGCCTTGGCTCGTTTGGTTGGCTTGGGTTGTCAATAAATGCGTTAACCAATGCATTACCGGTTCTGATCTTGGTTCTGGCGAGTTCGGATTCAATCCATCTGACGTTCGAAATTCGCAGACGCATGGGGCGTGGTGAAGACCTTGTCGCAGCGGTGCGCCATGCTGTTGCAGACATTGCTTCGCCCGTTGTATTGACGTCACTCACTACGATGCTTGCGTTTACCAGCCTGTTTTATTCAGGATCACCAATTATTCGGGATCTGGCGCTTGCCGGAACGGCTGGCGTGTTTTTGGCGATGTTGGTTGTGTTGTTTATTCACCCAATGGTTTTTGTTTTGGCCGGACGTATACCCGCAGTTAAACGGGCCTTGCCGCTGATCGAAACGCCCGCCAATAGCCATCGGAAATTTTGGCCTCTTAGGTTTCCGTCGAGAAAGTTCCGGATGGTATCATTTGGTGGGCTGGCTTTATCCGTTGCCGTGGTTGCGATTTTATTCCCGATTCAGCCGCAATACAGGTTCCTTGAAAACATCGACGAGAAACATCC
>JBLHMX010000143.1:0-7123 GCA_047622625.1 Paracoccaceae bacterium
CGCCTAAACCGAAGTTTATGCTTGCCAGGAGAAGAAGCGCCCTAGAATTGGGAAGGGCTGGGCGACCGCGTAATGTCCCCTGACAAAACACGGTCACCCGGCCCCCAGCCCCCACCACGCGGCCTTCGAATTCTATCCTAAGACTCGCGGATGCCGCGATATTGGCCAGACCAGTGCTGCCAATATTTGCATTTGCCGAGATCTTGCCGTTGATGCTCGGTTTGAATTGATGTTTCAGTGCAAGACCAACCAGGCCGGAAAACCCGTTCTGGTTTGCCGTTGTGTAGCTCCAGGCTTGCCCCAACAGCGTGCCAGTGATGGTTTCGTCGCCGAATCCATTTCGTGCAACAACACCGAATTTTCCGGAAATCGACGTGGCGCCGATATACTTTATCACAGTCAAAGTCGCCTGCGCTGTCGCCAAGCCGAAGCTTCTGGCCCCAAAAGTCGCGGTCGAGGCCGTGGCGGTTTCGCTGTATCCGTTCACACGGCCAGCCACATATCCAAGCGATCCACTGGTTGTCAGCGATAGGTCATCACGAACAGCGTAAGTTCGCCGCAAAGCCACTTTAGGCGCGATATAATAACTGGCATAGCTGGCGACCCCGGTATCAACGCCCCCGACAAGTAAGTTGTTGTTGATCGACCGCTGGCTGGCGTGGCTTTGCACCCCGCCCAGCAAGGCGTAATCTAAAACGGCGGCACCCAGAATGCGTGCGCAGTAAGCGCCAATAAATCCGCCAACAGTTCTGATACGGTGGGACGCCATAAACGCCGCATCAGCCGCAAACCAACTAACATTTCCACCTGCCGTTATACCAAAAATTTGATCCGGCGAAGTGGCCCAGTCCATCCCGGCGACTTTGCCAACCTGCGCCGTTGTATATGCAAGATTAACGCCAGATGCGGCGTGTGCCGTGACGCCACCAAACCCAGACCCCCATTTATTCGTAGATGCTGGAGCCGCAACAATTGGGTCATCAGGCACTTGGCCAAGTTTGGTTGATACGGAAAGCCCACGGGTTGCACCCGGAAATATTGTTTGCGCGCGTTCGCTGATACTGTCGAAAACCTGATCGACAGTTTCGCTCATTCCTGATGTCGCGTCATTGAACATCGTTGGATCAATCGAGGCGACCGTCGTGCCGGAAATAACTGTCGGAACCGAGCCATTGATGGTCATAGAGTTCCATGCAGCACCGTCAAATGTCCATTGAAACGAATGGCTTCGACCCGTGTTGATCGTGACAAAGCTTGAACTTCCAAGGGTGATGCCGCCTTCGATATACGCAGGTGCAGTTAACGTCAGATCGTTTTCAGCGCCGCCAAAATAGATGGCCTGGCCATTTTCCGATATTGTTTTACCATTTGTCGAATAACTCTCAGACGCGCTATCAAAATGCACAGCATTCGAGCCAATACCAGAAACAGAAATTGTGCCGCTATTGATCAGTTCGGCGGAAGCTTGATCCATGTAAACGCCATGCGATGCGTCGCCTGAAGTTGAAATCGTGCCGGAGTTTGTGAGTTCTGCATTGAACCCGAAAGTCGCCACAGCGTGCGAACCAGCCGATGACGTTCTAATTGATCCCGCGTTGTTAAGCGATGATGAACTACCGTTCAAAACGACGCCAGATCCATCCGCCGTGCCGTTCCCAATGATTGTACCATTGTTAATAACATTGTTCGCGCCGCCAGTGGTGTTGATGGCACTAAGTGTCGCCTGACCCGTGTGATCGACGGTTACCCCGGAATTAATCGTAATCGTGTCGCCACCATCTATGGTGTTCCCACCGTTTGTATCCGTGGTGTCGCTAGAGATAACAAAACTATCTGCAAGGACTGGCTGTGCGAACGCCAAGATTGAAGCTAAACCGAAAGCCGTGGTAATTGAGAAATTTGCAAAAATTCTATCCAACGGACCCTCGCCTAAACGCGCTTCAAAATTTTATGGGGGTCAGATATTCTTGGCTACAACGGACAAACTTTTCTGCTCCACATCTAAAAAATGAAGAGGATCGGTCTTTGTTGGAAGCATCAAACGTTAATCAGGCCAATTCGCACCGGAATAGAACTGACCTGTCATAGTTTTGCCACATTTGGCTAGTTATGGCCGTAAGCCATTGTAATTGATATTATTTAATGACGGCAACCTAAGTCCATTGCGCCGCGGATAGAAACAATCTCTCCGCTGATTTCACGGCGATTCGTTCAACCCCCGACCTTTCAGCAGCGCCTCAACGCCCGGCATTTTGCCGCGAAACGCGAGATACAACTCGTCTGCCTCTTTCGAACCACCGGCAGAATAAATATGCTTGGCCAATCGGGCCGCCAAGTCATGATCAAACGCATTGCCGGTTTCTTCAAAGGCGGCAAAAGCATCTGCATCCATCACCTCGGACCACATGTAGCTATAGTATCCGCTTGAATATCCGTCGCCTGAAAAGACATGCGCAAAATGTGGCGTTGCGTGGCGCATCTTAATAGCTTTTGGCATGCCGATGGCCGCCAGCACCTCGGCTTGTTTTGCCATTGGATCAGCCGGGGCCGAGCCCGTATGAAATGCCAGATCAACCAGCGCGCTGGCAGTATATTCGACCGTCGAAAAGCCTTGGTCAAAGTTGCGCGCTGCCAACAGCCGATCCAGCATATCTTTGGGAATGGCTTTGCCGGTTTGTGCGTGGGTGGCGAATTCCTGTAAAACAGCGGGCACTGTCAACCAATGCTCATACAACTGGCTTGGCAGTTCGACAAAGTCCCGCGCCACACTTGTTCCGGCAATCATCTTGTAAGTCACGTCTGACATCATTGAGTGTAGTGCGTGACCAAATTCGTGAAACAACGTGTGAGCATCATCAAAGGTCAGCAAGCTTGGTTGACCCTTGGGTGACTTCGCGAAATTACACACGTTAACAGTTATGGGTCGCACCTCGCCATCCAATCGCGACTGGCTGCGGAACCGCGAGCACCATGCCCCAGAACGCTTTGAAGGTCGGGCAAAATAGTCGCCGATAAAAACCGCCATATGATTACCGTCTTTGCGAACTTCCCAAGCCCGGGCATCGGCGTGATACAATGGCATGTCAAGCGCATGAAATGTCAGGCCAAACAACTTGGTTGCGCAATCAAAAGCCGCATCGATCATACGATCCAACTGGAAATATGGTTTTAGTTCTGCCTCGTCCAGATCATGTTCTGCGACCCTGCGTTTTGCTGCGTAATGGCGCCAATCCCAGGGCTCCAAATCGCCGTTAACACCTTCTGCTTGCATCATTTCTGTCAAAATTTTTGCATCATTGTTGGTTTGCGCTCGGGCAGGTTGCCAAACAGCCATCAGCAACTCGTGTACTGCCGCAGGCGTTTTCGCCATTTCGGGTTCCAGCTTAAAGTCAGCAAAACACTCGTACCCAAGCAATTTCGCCCGTTCCTCACGTAATTGCAAAGTTTCACGAACACTAGCACGATTGTCAGTTGCGCCACCGTTTTCACCGCGCTTGCCCCAAGCAATATAGGCGATTTGCCGTAGGTCCCGGCGGGTAGAAAACTGTAAGAACGGCACAATCAGGGACCGCGAAAGCGTAATGACATACCCATCTTTGCCGCGTTCTTTCGCTGCCTCAGCCGCTGCCGAACACAGAAAATCGGGCAATCCGTCCAGATCACTATCGGCCAAAACCATGAACCATTCCCGTTCATCGGCCAGCAAATTTTGGGTAAACGCGGTTCCAAGAACCGCCAGACGTTTGGTAACCGCAGCCAAACGATCCCGATCCTGGACTTTCAATGCCGCACCAGATCGGATGAATGACCGGTGATACAGGTCAAGGACTCGGCGCTCCTCATCGTTCAACCCAAGTGTCTCTTTCTGTTGAAACAGCGTGTCAACGCGGCGAAACAAATCCACGTTCATCATAGTTTCAGAATGCAATTCCGCAAATTTCGGGGAAAGATCGCGCTGCAAAGCTTGCAACACGTCATTTGAATTTGACCCAGACAAGTTGAAAAAAACACCAGCCACCCGATCCATCAGTTCATCCGAACGTTCCAGTGCATCGATTGTATTGGCAAAATCAGGTGCCGCAGGATTTTGCGCGATTTCCTTTACGGCTGTACGCGATTGAGCGAACGCAACTTCAAAGGCTGGGGCAAAATCCCGATCGTTAATTTCGCCAAATGGCGGCACATTGAACGGTGTATTCCATTTTTTCAGCAAGGGGTTTGTCATCGAATGCTCCTGTTCTTTCGCTGAACTTAGGCACGCGACCGCGGAATGACCAGAAATCAAATTGAACAACTTTTCGTGGCTTTTGATTGCAGTCGGCGGAAATCAGCGCGTGGCGGCCATCTGCCCGATTTTCGCCCAATTCCATGGCTAAAACACCAATGTAATCACTAAACAATCAAGGGAACTTGGAAAATGAAAACCGTTTTGATATCCGCCTTTTTCGCTGCAACACTGACAACCGCATTGCAGGCACAAGATGCCAGCGACGCCATCTTTGCAGAGTGGGATTTGGACTCTAGTGGCCAAGTGTCCGTACTTGAAGCCCGCACAACCCTCACTGCCATTTTTTCCGATTTTGACACAAATTTGGATGGTTATCTGGATGATAGCGACACATCAGAAGCTGATGCTGCCGAAGCACCCGATGGCGACGAAAGTGCGGTTGCGCTTGAATTTGATGACGACGGCGGTGATGGCAAGGTTTCATTGCTGGAGTTCATCAATCAAGACGACGATTGGATTGCCCTAATGGATCGCGATGGCGACGGTTTCGTCACAATTGACGATTTCACCACCTTATAGCCGCTGTTGGAAGCCTTAAATTTGCAAGCATGATTTGACAGGCATGTCGTTTTCGCGCGTGGCGCGGTCGACTCTTTCTTTCCCTTCAGGCGATTTATCTGCAACTTAGGCGCAGATCAGTTGAATGAAGGGTTCGGAACATGAAAACTCATGTAAAAGCGTGTGTTGTCGGCGGTGGTGCAGTCGGGGCGGGCATTGCCTATCATCTGGCAAAAGCCGGTTGGGACGACGTAGTTCTGTTAGAACGTGACGAGCTGACAAGCGGCTCTACCTGGCATGCGGCTGGGTTGCTGCCATTGTTCAACATGTCCTATGCGACAACCCATATTCACGACTATTCAGTTAAGTTTTACAAAGAACTTGAAGCAGAAACGGGCCTTAACGCCGGATTTTCCGTCGTTGGCAATCTGCGCATGGCCCAGTCTGACGAACGTATGGACGAATATATGCTGTACGGCACGATCGCAGAAAGCGTCGGTATTCCTTTTGAAAAGCTGACCCCCAACCAGATCAAAGATCGCTGGCCACTGATCCGCACCGATGATCTGAAAGGCGCGATCTATCATCCCACGGACGGCTATATTAATCCTGCCGACGTGACGCAAGCGATGGCCAAAGGTGCGCGCCAACGTGGCGTCGAGATTTACCGCAAAATGCAAGTCGACAGCTATAACTGGACAGGCAGCGAATGGATCGTGCGTGGGCATATCATGGTTGAAAAAGGCGGCAACCTTGTTCCTGGCGAAGAAACCTTTGAAATCCACGCTGAACATGTGGTGACGGCCACAGGCAACCACGCCCAACGCACCGCCAAAATGCTGGGCATTAAAATTCCTGCCATTCCAGTTGAACATCAGTTCATCGTTATGGACGAAGACCCAATGCTAAAAGAGTTCCGCAAAAACCACCCAGAACATCCTGTAATCCGTGACGCAGATGCGCAGTCATACGTGCGCGAAGAACGCGGTGGTTGGATTTTAGGTGTCTACGAAAAGAACGCGCCTGCGCGGTTTGAATATGGCGTGCCCGACAGCTTTCGTGCCGATCTCTTCCCGCTCAATCTGGAACGTATCGAAGAACAGTATATGGCGATGATCCACCGCATACCGTCCTGCGAAGAAAGTGGGCTGAAAGACGATTTCAACGGCCCAATCTGCTACACACCAGATGGCAACCCACTGGTCGGCCCTGCCCCCGGTCTGCGTAACATGTGGCTGGCCGAAGGGTTCAGCTTTGGCATCACGGCTGCAGGTGGCGTTGGTTATTACATGGCGCAAATGATGGTCGAAGGCGAAGCCGAGATCGACATGGCATCGCTTGATCCCAAACGTTACGGCGATTGGATGACCACAGAATTTGGCGCCCGAAAAAACGAAGAATGTTACGATCACGTTTACATTTTGCACCACCCCGATGAAGAACGCCCAGCGGCCCGACCCTTGCGCATGTCACCAGCATATGATCGCCAGAAAGCTGCTGGTGCTCAGTTTGGGTTCGTAAACGGCTGGGAGCGCCCTAACTATTTCGGCCCATTGGATGCGCCAGATAATTTTGACCATGACAGTCGATCGTTTCGTCGTGGTGGATGGTGGCAATACGCCGTCGATGAAGCCCGCGCCATCCGCGAAGGCGTCGGCCTAATCGATGCAACGGCATTTACCAAACATATGGTGAAAGGCCCGGGCGCAACGGCGTTTCTGGATTGGTTCACTTGTAACAAGCTGCCCAGCATAGGCCGGATCAACTTGACTTACGCTTTAACAGCCGCAGGCACGACGCGCACAGAATACACAATCGTACGCAACGGCGAAAACAACTATTACCTTGTGTCAGCCGGCGCTTGGACGGCCTATGACGCTGACTTCTTGCGCAAAGCAGCCGAAGATAAAGCCGGCGAATTTGGCTATATTGAAATTCAGGATGTTACATCCCAATGGGGTGTTTTCGCCATCGGCGGGCCAAAATCGCGTGATGTTCTGAAAGAAATCATCAAAGATGCTGATCCTGAAACAGCGCTTTCAAACAAGCGTTTCCCGTGGCTAACCGCGCGTCAAATCGAACTGGGCATGTGTCCGGTTAACGCCATCCGCGTGGCCTATACGGGCGAGCTGGGTTGGGAGCTTCATCATCCGATTGAGATGCAGAATTACCTTTATGATTTGCTGGTGTCTGCTGGCGAAAAACACGGGATGAAGCTGGTCGGCGCGCGAGCACAGAACTGGTTGCGGCAAGAAAAGTCTTACCGCGCCTTTGGCAACGAACTTGGCCGTGACGCCACCCCGCTTGAGGCCGATCTGCAGCGTTTTGTTGATCTAA
>JBLHMX010000144.1:0-7084 GCA_047622625.1 Paracoccaceae bacterium
TGTCCGGCAGACCTGACCTCCAAACGGGCATGCCCGTTCTCCAGTCAGATCCACCGGACAAGTTGGTTGTCGCTACCGGCCAAGGTTGTTGTCGCTGAATAAGGGTGACCGGTTGCGGCATAGACAAAAGTGTTTTCGGCCCAGATCAACTGGAGTGCAGCGGAGCATGTTGATTCGACAACCAAACCAGCGCGCAAATGCCGAAGAAAAACTTCACTTAGAAATCAGTATTTTATGGTGCTGCTGGGGAGAATGGAACTCCCGACCTCGTCATTACCAATGACGCGCTCTACCACTGAGCTACAGCAGCAACTCGCCCCTTCTATTCAATCAATCCCGTTATTTACAAGGTCCTTTTTTTACGTTTGAAGAGATTTTTCCAAAATTCAAATTGGCCGGCAATCATACTGGCCAATTGATGGTAAAACGCAGGGCACTGATTATGACCACACTCGGCCGAGATGGGTATTCAGCGGACAAGCGGTGTTTGCAAAATCCGCGCACTGGTTTCTGTCGCCAAGCCGTTTCCGATGGCAAAACGCTGTGTTTTCCAGACACTAGGCGAGATGTCGGAAACTTGGCTATAAGACAGTGATACCCTTTTCAGATCGAAGGACTTGAAGCCATGAAAATACTGCCAATTACTGGGGCCTTTGGGGCCGAAATTTCTGGGGCCGATCTATCTTTAGTGATCTCCGCAGAAGTTGCAGAAAATTTGCGCGAGGCATTGGCACAGCATTTGGTGATTGTTTTTCGTGACCAGCCTATAAGCGCCGCCCAGCAATTAAAATTGACAAAAGTTTTTGGCGAGCCGTCGGTGAACCCCTATGCCCCAGGACCAAAAGAACACCCGGAAATGACGTCGGTTCTTAAAGAAGCAGACGAGCGGACAGGTGTTTTTGGAGGTGGCTGGCATACAGATCTGAGTTTTATGGATGCGCCGCCTGGTGGATCGGTTCTTGTGGGCATCGACATCCCACCTTACGGTGGCGATACCATGTTTTGCAGCCAACAAGCGGCGTGGGACAGCTTGCCGGAACCGATGAAATCTTTGCTGAAAGATAGAAATGCGGCGCATGTGGGAAAACCATACGGCATTAAATGGGCCCCGCCTCTTGCCGAACAATCCATGAAGAGTTCGACCAAACGCGGTGATCCTGATGCGGATCGCGAACGCATGCATCCCGCGGTTATGACCCATCCAAGAACTGGTCGAAAAGGGCTGTATATTAACCCGACTTATACTCTGAGGCTTGACGGTTTAAGCGAAGCGCAAAGTACGCCGTTGCTGAACCAACTGTTTGAACATTGCGCCTTGCCAGAACACTGCTTGCGCCTGCGTTGGAGCAAAGACATGGTGGTAATTTGGGACAATTATGCAACGCAGCATTACGCGATCAACGACTACCACGGTTTTCGCCGCGAAATGCGGCGCAGTACTTTTCTGAACGGCGGCATCCAAGCTTGGCGCGGAGATGGTTCATCATAATGGCCCTAGTTTTCTGAGACTTGAAACAAATAGTAGGGGTTCGACAGACCCTTTTAGACATCTGTGCGCGTTTCCGGCGTAAATCCGCTAAGACGCAGCGCAAACTGGACGCATTGGTATCGATAAGTTAGAGAGTGTTGATGGATAACGACGGATCAGAAAACAAGGCCAACAAAGGGCAAAAATCGGCAGCAGCCGAAGCCCGTGACGCGCGTCTAAAAGAGGCTTTGCGGGCGAACTTACACCGTCGCAAAGGTCAAAGTCGCGCCCGTAAAGATGCGGCACAAAATGCTGATACGGCTGATACGTCGGGCGAAAAATAACAAAAGGCAGGCAGATGGATTCAATTATCGTCAAAGGTGGGCGCGAGCTTAACGGGCAAATTCCGATAGCAGGGGCTAAAAATGCGTGCCTGACATTGATGCCAGCAACTTTGCTGACAGAAGAGCCGTTAACGTTAACAAATGCGCCACGCCTTTCTGACATCGCAACTATGTCGACCTTGCTTGAAAGCCTAGGGGTTGAAGTTTCCAGCCTGCAAGATGGTCAAGTGCAGGTGCTAAGTTCGCGCCAGATCAGCAACCACACAGCGGATTACGACATTGTTCGTAAAATGCGGGCGTCGATTTTGGTACTTGGCCCAATGCTGGCACGGGATGGCCATGCAGTAGTTTCTTTGCCAGGTGGCTGTGCTATCGGTGCGCGGCCGGTGGATTTACACCTGAAAGGGCTTGAAGCTTTGGGCGCCGAACTTGATCTGCGCGATGGCTATGTGCACGCCAAAGCAATGAATGGCTTGAAAGGTGGGCAGTTTGAATTTCCCGTTGTGTCGGTTGGCGCTACGGAAAACATCCTGATGGCTGCGACGCTTGCCAAGGGAACAACCGTTCTTAAGAACGCCGCTCGCGAGCCTGAAATTGTGGATTTGACCGATTGTTTGATCCGTATGGGCGCTCAAATCGAAGGTGCAGGCACCAGTACGATCACTATTCAGGGCGTTGATCGCCTGAGTGGGGCAACCCATCCTGTGATCGTTGATCGTATTGAACTTGGCACATATATGCTGGCCCCCGGCTTTACGGGCGGCTCGGTTGAATTGCTGGGCGGCCGGATGGATTTGGTTGCGGCTTTGATCGAAAAAATGGAACAAACCGGCCTTGAAGTTGAAGCGACCGCAAAGGGCATCAAAGTCAGTCGGAAAAATGGCCAAGTGCGAGCCGTTGACGTTGTGACGGCCCCGCATCCGGGTTTCCCTACTGATCTTCAGGCGCAGTTCATGGCTTTGATGTGTACCGCGAACGGGGTTTCGGTGCTTGAAGAACGCATATTTGAAAACCGTTTCATGCACGCACCAGAACTAAGCCGTATGGGGGCAGATATCGAAGTTCAGGGCGGCATGGCGACTGTTACAGGTGTTGAGCGCTTGAAAGGCGCGCCCGTGATGGCGACGGACCTTCGCGCCTCGGTTTCGTTGATTTTGGCGGGGCTTGCTGCAGAAGGTGAAACCGTGGTTAATCGGGTTTATCATCTTGATCGCGGCTATGAACGCGTTGAAGAAAAGCTGTCCGCATGCGGCGCACAAATTGAACGGGTTAAGGGCAATGGTTAACGACGCAAGTTTTACCGATGGCGGTGAAGAGCCCCTGCGTTTGCAGGCCCAGAACGCCGATGACCTGCCTGTTCTATCTTCGCTGGTGCAGGACGCGGTTTTCCCGATAAAAGAAATGCAATGGCAGGCGGGCAGGCGGCGGTTCGCTTTGTTGCTCAATCGATTTCGCTGGGAAGACAGCGCGCGCGCCAACAGCCAAGACCGTAAATTTGAACGCACTCGCAGCCTGTTGGTGATCGAAGGTGTGATGAAAGTCTCATCTAATGGCATTGATCGCAGCGATAAGGATATGATCTTTTCACTGCTGTCGATAGAATTTGAGGAAGGCGCTGAGGGTGCAGGTAAACTGGTGTTAACACTTGCCGGTGACGGTGCCATCGCACTGGATGTTGAAACGCTGGACGTTAGCTTGCAAGACGTCACAAGGCCCTACGTCGCGCCTTCACGCAAAGCCCCCAGCCACGCGGAATGATCCGGCAATTGCAGGCGGGCGATGCGGTTGGTTATCGCCGCATCCGATTGGAAGGGCTGTTGCACGATCCCTTGGCGTTCACCATGGTTTACGGCGAATGGCGTGATCGGCCACTGGCGGATTTTGCGGAGCGGCTGGAAAAACTTGAAATGTTTGCGGCACTTGAAGGCGATCGGATTGTTGGCACGATTGCGCTGGAAGCGGATTATTTAGACCCAAACGCTGGATGGATCATCGAAGTTTACGTTACGCGTGATTTTCGCGGCAAAGGTATTTCCGACAAGCTTATGCAGCACGTCGTGTCACTGCACACGTACCTGGAATTGCGGTTGGAAACGGCGTCTGGCAATACGCATGCTCGCGCGCTTTACACGCGGCACGGCTTTCAAGATCGTCAGCGAAGCCAACAAGAACAACAAGACGCAAGCAGTGCTTGTGATGTCCTTATGACCTGGAATAAAACATGATCCGGCATTTGACTGCTGCGGATTTTGAAATTTACCGCCAGATACGTCTGGAAGCTTTGCGTGAAGACCCTTTGGCATTTGCCAGTTACGCTGCGGATTGGCAGGATCTGCCGGATGCTGAATTTTCCCGGCGCATAGCTGCAGACGATGTTTTCGTCAGCTTTGATGGGGACGATCCTGTTGGCATTATGGGCATCATGCCGTTCGAACCTGCCAAAATGACACATCGTTCAACGATAATTCTGGTCTATCTACGTAAATCCCATCGTGGGCAGGGTAGGGCAGAAGCATTGATCCGAGCCGTCGAAGACTTTGCCCGCACAAAGGGCTTGCGGCAACTAGAGCTGACAGTTCTAACGGAAAACCCGACGGCCATGCGGTTTTATGAACGTATGGGCTATCGGAAAATTGGCTTCATTCCCGCCGGTTTCTTACATGAAGGCCGCGAAATGGACGAGGTATTGATGATGCGCCGTCTCACCCCTTGAGGCAATCTGTTCACGGCGTTATGGCTAGGCGCAAGGAGTCGCCAATGCCGCATATTTTGTTTATCACTGATGCTGATTTTGAAAGCCGCTTCACCGCCCTTTTGTCCATGAAACGTGAAGACAGCCCAGATGTGGATGATGTTGTTTCGGGCATCATCAAAGATGTGCGCACACGCGGTGATGCTGCGGTGATTGACCTGACTAAAAAGTTCGATCGGTTTACGCTGACACCGGAAAAATTCGCTTTTACAAGTGCTGAGATAGATGCCGAGATCGCCAAGGTCTCGGATGTTGAGGTCGCGGCCCTTAAACTGGCAGCTGCCCGAATTCGCGCCTACCACCAGCGGCAATATCCAGAAAATGACAGCTGGACAGACGCAACTGGCGCGACACTTGGTTGGCGTTGGGGGCCGGTCGATGCGGCAGGTTTGTATGTGCCGGGCGGTTTGGCGTCGTACCCGTCTTCCGTTCTTATGAACGCAATTCCGGCGCAGGTTGCGGGTGTTAAACGTCTGGTGATTTCGGCGCCAACGCCTGACGGGCACGTCAATCCCTTGGTCTTGCTGGCTGCACGCTTGTCCGGCGTTGAAACGGTTTATCGCATTGGCGGCGCGCAAGCGATTGCGGCCCTTGCTTACGGCACTGAAACAATCCGGCCAGTCGATAAAATTACAGGACCAGGAAATGCCTTTGTTGCGGCGGCGAAACGGCGGGTATTTGGGCAAGTTGGCATCGACATGATTGCCGGCCCATCGGAAATTCTGGTGATTGCGGATAAGAACAACAATCCCGATTGGATCGCGCTTGATTTACTAAGCCAGGCTGAACACGATGAGGCCGCTCAATCCATTTTGGTGACAGATGATGCAGATTTTGCAGCAGCCGTAATTGCTGCGGTTGGTGCACGCCTTGAAACACTTGAACGGCGCGCCATTGCGGGCAAAAGTTGGGCGGAATTTGGTGCGGTTATTGTTGTTGAAAACTTGGATCAAGCAGTTGAATTGTCGAACCGGATTGCACCTGAACATTTGGAACTTTGCGTGGACGATCCCGAAACTCTGGCTGAAAAAACCCACCATGCGGGCGCGATATTCCTGGGGGCATACACGCCCGAAGCGATTGGCGACTATGTTGGTGGCCCAAACCATGTGCTGCCCACGGCGCGTTCGGCACGATTTTCGTCTGGCTTGTCGGTGCTTGATTTCATGAAACGCACCACCTTGTCGAAGATGACGCCAAAAGCCCTTGCCGCGATCGGCCCTGCCGCAGGAACATTGGCCAAATCTGAAGGGTTAGAGGCGCATGGACTGTCTGTAACTGCCCGGTTAGAGGCAATGAATGGTAGCGAAAATGACTGATACCAACCGCCTTTCCAACATTGAAGTTGATGACGCAGGTCTGCCCGCCCCCACGCCCGAGGTCGATCAAGAGCGCAAAGTAGCGATCTTTGATCTGATCGAGGAAAACAGCTTTGCATTGCCGCCTGAAAAGAACGCACCTGACGGCCCCTATCATCTTAATCTGTCGATCCGCGATGGCCGTCTGGTGTTTGATGTTCAATCAGAAGCCGCTGAAAAGATCGCCGAATTTCACCTTTCGTTGTCACCATTCAGACAAGTCGTTAAGGACTACTTCCAGATTTGCACCGCCTATTTTGACGCGGTGAAATCCTTGCCACCCAGCCAGATCGAAGCGATTGATATGGGTCGGCGCGGTATCCATGACGAGGGTGCGCTGGTGTTGCAAGAACGCCTTGAAGGCAAAGTAGTGATCGACAAGATTACCTCGCGTCGCCTGTTTACTCTCATCTGCGTTTTGCATTTCAAGGGCTAGGGCAGGCATGACAAAACCCCTTCCTGGATCGGTTTTATTTTGTTGTGACTATAATTCCGTGCGCTCGCCAATGGCCGAAGGATTGTTGAAACAGAAAGTCGGCCAAAGCATTTATGTGCAGTCGGCCGGGGTTAAAAACGAGCTGGATATTGACGGGTTTTCAGTTGCCGTGTGTAAAGAACTTGGGGTCGAACTTAGCCGCCACCGCGTGCGGACGATCGACGAGATGATGGAATGGGGCGACGATCTTGAAAGCTTCGATCTGATCGTTGCTTTGTCTCCCGCCAGTCAAAGGCGGGCATTGGAGTTCACACGCTACGCCTCGATAGAAATTGAATACTGGCCAATCATTGATCCAACGGGTCTAGGCGAAAGCCGCGAGGACAAACTGGAGGCATACCGGCAAGCCCGCGACCAGATCGCCGGGAAGATCAAAGATCGATTTTGAGATATGTGGCTGTCTACTGCGGTGATAGATTGATGTAACATAGAATGTTTGATTGCGTATCCCACTCGCCGATGATCGAGAACCGCTAATCTTCGGGGGGATTACCGGGAGTGTCTGAAACTCTGTGTATGGGGTTTGGCCCATGCGGTTGAAACGGGTCACTTATTGAACCGTTCGGGGTAGCCGCGACTTTGAAACGGTTGGTGATTATCGCTGCTTTGTAGACGAGTTGGTCGCACGCCGAAACAAGCATCGCGGTGATGCTCTTGAGACTGAAT
>JBLHMX010000145.1:0-7067 GCA_047622625.1 Paracoccaceae bacterium
CTCTGGCTCTGGCTCTGGCTCTGGCTCTGGCTCTGGCTCTGGAACAGAGTCCGCTACGGCTTTAGCTGCGTCAACAACTTCTTCTTCAACGCCACCATCTTCCAAGATGGCATCCAGCCCCGCATCAATTTTTGCGCTGGAGTTGAACAATCGGTTTTTTAGTTTTGAGAAAAACG
The DNA here is from genome assembly GCA_047622625.1 of Paracoccaceae bacterium. Lineage (GTDB taxonomy): Bacteria > Pseudomonadota > Alphaproteobacteria > Rhodobacterales > Rhodobacteraceae > UBA5972. The sequence continues at coordinate 177 of JBLHMX010000145.1, forward strand.
ACATTGGTAGCCTTTATCGATGGTTCTGTGTTCCATCTAAAGGCTGACGCAAGCAAGGAAAAGGGGGCGCGCGAGTTTTTCGCTGTCCGTCAAACATATCGCCGTGTTTCGGGCAACCGAGATGAGGCCATGCGCGGGCGGTTTTTTAAGAAGATCAATCCGCCGATTAATTACGCAAAGTGTTGCAGCGTTCCAAATGCGATCAAAACCTGAGCCGCCCAATAAAATGCCCACACAACATATGGGGTTATCCGCAGTTGGAACGCGCCCGTAACAAAATAGAATTTCTCAAGCGCCAAGACGCTATCGGAAATAATGAACGATAGCGCCCCGATCAGAACCAAGCCTGCGCTACCCGTCGTGGGTAAACCAAGCGCCGACAAAAACATTGCCCCTATGGCTACGAAATAGACAGCTACAGGCGTGCGAAGAGCGCCAAGATGCGGCCACAAAAGGCGAAACAAAACGATGGCAAAAACCGAAAGCAAGACCACGATTGGCCAGCGATTTAGGATCATCTCGCCGCCATATCCAAGCGACACAAACAGCGGGATATAGGCAAGATGCGCAGCAAAAAATGCAACCATGCCCGCCAGAAACATGCGGTCGCCATCGCGTGACAGGAAAAAATCGCCAAGCGCTGAGAGACAAAGTGCCGCGACCAAGAAAAACGGACCACCAGATAGATACACGTAGAACGCAAGACACAGGATTGCCGCCGTCTTAACCAAAGTTCGGAACGCCGAAGTCGGTTGTTTCGTCGACCACAGCCCGTAAATCAGACTGTTAACGACCGAAAGCGTAAACACAGAACCTAGCACGAAAGAAAGCCCTAAATCTCTTCCGGGAAGTGCTTCATCATCAGGCGGATCGGGTTTGGCGCGGCCTGCCCCAAGCCACAGATTGATGCGTCAACCATGACTTCGCACAGCTCTTCCAGCAACGGTTGATCCCACTTGTCAGCTTGCATCAGCTTAACCGCCTTTTCGCAACCAGTACGACAAGGGGTGCATTGACCACAGCTTTCATCTTCGAAGAATTTCAACATGTTTAGCGCAGCATCGCGCGCACGATCCTGATCCGACAGAACCACAACAGCGGCCGAACCGATAAACGTATCGTGTTCTTGCAACGTGTCGAAATCCAGCGGGATGTCGTTCATAGATGCGGGCAAAAGACCCGAAGATGGGCCGCCCGGTTGGTAAGCTTTAAAGACATGGCCGTCTAACATTCCACCGGAAAGTTCTATCAATTCAGCAATGGTTAACCCTGCTGGTGCGATTTTGACGCCGGGTTTTTTAACGCGACCTGATACAGAATAGCTGCGCATCCCACGGCGACCATTGACCCCGTGGTCGCCAAAGACCCCGCCGCCTTCGCGACATATGCGGGCAACCCAGTGCAGGGTTTCGACGTTATGAACCAGTGTTGGGCGATTGAATACGCCAACCTGGGCAACGAAAGGCGGGCGGTGACGTGGAATGCCGCGCTTACCTTCAATGCTTTCGATCATGGCACTTTCTTCGCCGCAGATATAAGCACCGGCGCCGCGCCGCAGATCAATGTATCCGAGGGAAACGATGCCGCTGTTTTCCAACGCCGTAATTTCACGGCGCAGAATTTCCATTACGGCGGGATATTCGTCGCGCATGTAGATAAAACACTTTTCGGCTTCTACGGCCCAAGCGGCAATCAACATGCCTTCAAGGAACAGATGTGGCGTTCTTTCTAGAAAATACCGGTCTTTAAACGTACCAGGTTCGCCTTCATCACCGTTAACAGCCAGGAAACGCGGGCCATTTTCAGCCCGAACAAACGACCATTTTCGGCCCGATGGGAAACCAGCCCCACCCATGCCGCGCAAACCGCTTCCTAACAGGTCGTCCTGAACCTGATCTGGCGTTTTTGAACCATCACGCAAGTTAGCAAGCTCGGAATAGCCGCCGTCTTTTTGGTAGGCCGCAAAGGTCTGATAGTCAGGTACATGTGCATGAAGATCGTCTGCTGCTATCACCGCGTTAACCTTTTCAACAGTCGCGTGGTCGACATGGTTATGCCCTATTTCCAGCACCGGGGCCGTATCGCAACGCCCCATACAGGGGGCACGAACGACACGCACCAGCGCCGGGTCAAGACCGTCTTTCAACGCTTTTTCCAATTGTTGAGAGCCAGCCAATTCACAAGAAAGCGAGTCACAAACACGGATCGTTAAAGCTGGTGGCGGTGTCTCATTTTCTTTCACGACGTCAAAATGCGCGTAGAAAGTCGCGACTTCATAAACCTCGGCTTGTGCCAAACGCATTTCTTCGGCCAAAGCTCTTAGATGCGCCGCCGACAAATGACCGTAAGTATCTTGAACTAAATGCAAAAATTCGATCAACAGGTCACGGCTGCGGGGCCGATCACCAAGCAATTCCTGGATTTGTTCGTGCGCATTGTCTTCAAGTTGGCGGCCCTTAGGCGTGTGTCTACCCTTGCCTTTACCTGATTTCCAAACGCCTTTGCCCTGATCTTTTGCCATTTTTCGCGACCCTTTTGACAACATTATCCAACGTCTAATTAGAGTTTTCTTGGGCGACCCACCACTGCAAATACGACAACAAGTTGTGCGGAACCGCTGTTAATTCAGATTTCCAACAATTTGCCATTATTATTCACCGCTTGAACAAGGTTTTAGCAATCAAATTCCCTTAATCCGCCGGAATTCGGTCTTAGATGTTAACGCCGGAAAAGGTGGGAATTTATGTGATGTTTAGTGTAAGTCGGATAGGTAAATTTGCAGTCTTGGTGCCACTGCCATTTTTGGCATTAAGTCCGGTTTTCGGCGGCAGCTGGGCGTTTGTCGCGTTGTTTTATCTCAGCATTTTTGCCTTTTTAGCCGACGAATCCGTGACCGTTGATGGGGCACGCGCTGCGCAAGATGCCCCAATTTATGACTTTGCATTGGCGGCGATACCGGTCGTTCTGGGATTTGCACATCTCTGTCTGTTACCGATTGCAATCCTAACATTGGCTTTGGGCGATCAAAGTTTTGGCACCAAAATCGTTATGTTCTTGGCCTTCAGTTTGTTTTTTGGTTCGATTTCAACCGCGAATGGTCACGAATTGATCCATCGCCGCGGTTGGGTGCGGGCAACTTTGGGTAAATGGGTGTTTATTTCGTTGATGTTTGGCCATCATGTATCGGCGCATCTGGCCGTTCACCATCGCCATGTAGCCACCCCGCTTGACCCAAACTCGGCGCGTGTAAACGAAGGGTTTTATCGGTTTTTTCATCGGGCTTGGCATGGGTCATTCCATGCAGGCCTAGCGGTTGAAAAGACGCGACTAGCAATGCTTGGTCGATCCGGTCGACATCCCGCGAATTCCTACATAACCTATTGTTTTGGCGCAATCATCTTCGCGTCTTTGGCTTTTGTTTTGGCCGGTTTTAACGGGCTTTTGCTATACTTCGCGTTCGCAATCATCGCGCAGATGCAGCTGTTGTTAAGCGACTATGTGCAGCACTACGGTCTTTCACGTCGACTGCATCAAGATGGAAAATACGAACCAGTTTCGATCTTTCATTCTTGGAATGCCCAACAGGTATTTTCTGCGGCCCTCATGTTGAACGCACCGTTGCATTCAGATCATCACGCACGTCCCACCCTTGGATTTGCCGATTTACACAGTCGACGGGCAGATGGTGCGCCAGTTCTACCCTATTCCATCCCTATCATGAGCTGTCTCGCCTTGATGCCACCCATTTGGCGCAAAGTGATGAATCCAAAAGTCGCCGACTGGCAGCGTGTTCATGGTGCAGTCCAGAATTGAATATTTAGTGACCACAAGTATAATTAGGCTGAAGAATCACCTTTATTCACGTACTGACGCCGCAAATCATTCAATCGGGAACATATCGTGTTAAGATTTGTTGTGGCCATCAGTCTACTCACCAGCCCTGTTTTTGCACAAGAATTCATGTCGCCAGATGAATTCCAATCTTATGCAAACGGCAAGACCCTGTATTTTGCCCAACAGGGTCAACCTTATGGGGTCGAGCAATACCTGCCGGGCCAACAATCTATCTGGCAATACGCCGACGGCACTTGCGCCCACGGCCTGTGGTACGCACGGGAAGAGCAGATTTGTTTCATTTATGAGGGTGACAGCACCGAACAATGCTGGCGTTTTCTTCGCAAAGGCGACGGATTTGCCGCCCGAGCCAATGGTCGCGAACCCGCGGCCGATTTGGATGTGATTTGGCGCGATGAAGTACCTATACAATGCACAGCGCCAGATTTGGGCGTTTAGAACAACGATCCCTGATCTTTTGGGCTGGCTTTGACGGCTGGTTTCTTTTTAACACTTGTCGCAGTAGTTGCGACGGTTTCAAGCCGTCCATCCTGAAATTCAATTTCAAGTGACGCCGCTTTTCGCGCTGACTTAAGGCTCGCAACGACGCCTTGGTCACCGTCACGTATCACAGCATACCCTCGACGCAGGGTTTCTTTGTAGCCAAGCGTCAAACGTAAGCGATCAAGCCCATCCAGACGCACCCTTTGGCGGGCCACATTGCTTGTAGCTGCGGTTGAAAAGCTGTTGCCCAGTTGTTTCAAATGCTGGGATTTATGCCCTATCATTTGACGCATTGCACTGGGGCGCAGCCCTGTCGCGGCCGCAGTAAAGCGCACCCGTTTTGTTTGGGTTAATGTGCGCAGCGCGGCAGGCAAAAGCGACGAAAGCAAATCCAACCGCTGGCTTTGTGCCGTCACGATATCGGCTGGTTTTGGCAAAGCCCGCGCCAGATCGCGCAATCGTTGCCGCCGGTTTTGCAAATTTTGTGCTGTCGCACGGATGCGGCGTTCTTCCAGCTTGGCCAAATGCGCCAGCAAATCAGCGCGCACAGGAACTGCCAATTCCGCCGCAGCAGTTGGCGTCGGCGCGCGTTGGTCAGACACAAAGTCAATTAACGTGGTATCGGTTTCATGGCCGACCGCAGAAATGAGCGGGATTTCACTGGCTGCAGCCGCACGAACGACAGCTTCTTCGTTAAAACCCCAAAGGTCTTCAACCGAGCCGCCACCGCGCGCCACGATCAATAAATCTGGCCTTGGAATCGGGCCGCCAAGTGACAGTTTGTTGAACCCTTCAATAGCCGCAACCACAGATGGGGCGCATTTTTCGCCTTGTACGGGAACTGGCCAGATCAATACATTGCGTGGAAAACGTTCTCGCAGGCGATGCAGAATGTCGCGAATAACTGCACCCGATGGTGAGGTGATAACACCGACAACTTCGGGCAGATAGGGCACCGCCTTCTTGTGGACCGCATCAAACAACCCCTCGCCAGCCAGCATTTTCTTGCGTTTTTCTAGCATTGCCATCAACGCGCCAACGCCCGCAGGTGCGATGTCTTCGATTATCATCTGATAGCGTGATTGGCCTGGAAAAGTGGTTAATCGTCCGGTAGCAACAACCTCCATTCCTTGTTCGGGTTGAGTTCTTAAACGGCCCGCCACGCCTTTCCAGATTACGCTGGCCAAAACTGCGCGGTCATCTTTCAAGTCAAGATAAAGGTGGCCTGATGCCGGGCGCGAGACACGACCGACTTCGCCGCGAATACGCACATGCGAAAACTCGCCTTCGATCATACGTTTAACAACACCGGATATTTCGGAAACCGAAAATTCAGGGGCGTTTTGCCCTTCTGATGGGTCGTCAATCAAATCGGACATGTTGCCTCACTTGTATCTCAATTGCCGCCATCTTAGAACGCCCCAACGGCAAGGCCAAGCGGGGATGCAATGAATATTCTGATACTCGGAAGCGGCGGGCGCGAGCACGCCTTGGCCTGGGCAATCAAGCAAAACCCCAAATGTGATCGCCTGATTTGCGCGCCGGGTAACGCGGGCATCGACATGATCGCCGACTGCGCGTCGTTTGACATTTTGGATGGCGGTGTCGTGCGTGATTTCTGCGTCGAAAATGCAATTGATTTTGTCGTTATCGGACCCGAGGCCGTGCTTGTCTCGGGTGTCGCGGACAAATTACGAGCGGCGGGCATTCTGACGTTTGGGCCATCACAGGTGGCCGCCGAGCTTGAAGCCTCAAAATCCTTCACCAAAGAGATTTGCACCGCTTCCGGTGCGCCAACCGCAGCTTACGCTCGATTTACCGATGCAAACGCTGCAAGTGACTATGTGCGGGCGCAAGGCGCACCGATTGTCATTAAGGCCGACGGTCTGGCGGCGGGCAAAGGTGTTGTTGTCGCTATGGATATAGAAGCTGCATTAGCAGCGGTGGCCGACATGTTTGACCGCGCATTCGGCGAGGCTGGTACAGCCGTTGTGATTGAAGAATTTATGGATGGTGAAGAGGCGTCGCTTTTTGTTTTATGCAACGGCGAAAACTGCCTTGCAATGGGATCAGCGCAAGATCACAAGCGGGTTTTTGAAGGCGATAAGGGGCCAAATACCGGTGGAATGGGGGCCTATTCGCCCGCACTTGTGATGACACCCGAACTTGAAGCCGAAGTTATGGATCAAATGATCCGACCGACGCTGAAAGAGATGGTCCGGCGTGGGACACCATTTCAAGGAATTCTGTTTGCTGGCCTGATGATTAAGGGCGACGCGGCGAGATTGGTAGAATATAACGTGCGTTTTGGCGATCCTGAATGCCAGGTGTTGGCGATGCGGCTTGGCGCTCAAGTGCTCGACTTGCTGTTAGCTTGTTCTGAAAATCGCTTAGACGAAACGCGGGTCCTATTTGCCGATGATCATGCCTTAACGGTCGTAATGGCGGCCAGGGGTTATCCCAGATCTTACAACAAGGGCAGTGTGATAGACGGTTTGGCGAGCCTAACGTCCTCATCTTTTCAGGAAGTTTTTCACGCAGGTACAGCCTTAG
>JBLHMX010000146.1:0-6996 GCA_047622625.1 Paracoccaceae bacterium
TGATCGTCATCCAGCTTGATCACACTTTGATGGCGGGTTTTAACCAAGGCGAAATTGGAGAAATTAACCATGCTTTCCGGCGAATTTCCGGGTGTTTTGGCATGCATCTTGCTGCCTAAGGGTTGCACACGATCCGTGTAATGGAACAGGCGGATTTTCGGGCCAAATTCCTGTGCCAGCCGCATCACTATGTCGGCTGTATTATCCTCGCATTGGTTATAAACCATGACGATTTCATCATAAAACTGGATATGGCTGCGGATCGTTGCTTCTATAAAATCAGCCCCATTTCGGGTTCGCAAATAGGCCGAAATCCCGGGCGTTCGGGCGGCAATGTTCAAATCGGACGGCTGAAAACTATAGCCAGTTATCGTCTCGGGTTGCATCGTATCGCGGCCTTAAATGGGTTCATACCGCTCTAGCTGGGCAGCGCCCTCAACGCAAGTAGATCGCAATTCTCGGAATGATTTCGGCGTCTGTATTTACCGGTTTGCGGCAAAATGAGGAATTGCAACGGAACCAACATTCCAATAGATTTTGCACGAATTCGGCCAGGAGAATACGATGACTTTGAACGTGCAGAAATTTCGCGACACGCCGCTTACCACGGACCCATTCGATTTTCTAACCATCTCGGATTTTGTTGAGAAACAGGCCCTTGACGGTGCACGCGCGTCATATCCAGAGGTTCCTGGTCCTGGGTCGCATCCTTCGCCGGGTCTTAAAATCGAAGGCGCGTTCAGCGATCTGATCGAGCAGTTACGTGGGCCAGAATTTCAGGCCGCCATCGAGGAAAAGTTCAACGTTGATCTGACTGGCCGCCCCACAATGTATACAGTACGCGGATATTGCCGCGAGCGTGACGGCAAAATCCACCCTGATTCAAAGACCAAGATTATTACAGTGCTTTTGTACATGAACGACGATGGTTGGGACAGCTCGGGTGGGCGGTTGCGCATTTTGCGTAGTGCCACAGACCTCGAAGACTTCGTTGCCGAGGTCGAACCAAAGGGCGGCACGTTGTTGGTGTTTAAACGGGCCGATCACTCTTGGCATGGGCATCATTCGTTCAAGGGTCAGCGCCGGGCAATCCAGCTAAATTGGGTTTTGGATCAGGGTGTTGTTGACCACGAACAAGGTCGACACGGTTTTTCCTCAAAACTGAAAAAGTTGTTTGGCGGCAAAAAGTAGCGGACAAGAATTGTTGAAATCGGTGGAACCAAAAAGGTCGTAGTGTATGGTTTTCGCCTCTAACATCTTTATCTTATTCATGGCTTTGGTACTGCCGATTTTCGCGATCGCCACACGCAATGACAGGGTTAATGGCAAGTATCTTCTGATCGGTCTGTCGCTGTTTTTCTATTCCTATTGGCTGCCGATCTATTTACTTCTGATCCTTGCATCGATCGGGTTTAATTTTGCTCTTGGCACGTGGGTTCTTAACCATACCGACGTTAAGAAACGCAAACTTGTAACCGGGCTTGGCATTGCGGCTAATCTGGCGCTGATTGGGTATTTCAAATACTACGGGTTTTTCAGTGAGAACTTTAACGCGGCCTTTGGCATTGAAGGCAACGTGCCGAAAATCGCCCTGCCGCTTGGTATTTCGTTTTTCACTTTCCAGCAGGTTTCGTTTCTGGTCGAGGTCTATCGCCGCCACGTAAAGCAGGTGGATTTTGCCAATTATGTGCTGTTCATCAGCTTTTTCCCGCAGCTTATTGCCGGCCCAATTGTCACGCAGGCCGACATGTTGCCCCAGCTTGCAGCCAAGAAATCCTGACGGTTGCGGCCTGAATATTTCTCATTGGGCTTCTTTCTTTTTTCGGTTGGTTTGTTCAAAAAGTCGGTGCTAATTGACCCTTACGTGCCCTTCATCGACATTGTGTTCGACCATGCGGCAGCTGGAAATCTAATCAGTTTTGTTGACGGCTGGACTGGCGCAATTGGGTATAGCTTTCAGATTTATCTGGATTTTTCCGGCTATTCCGATATGGCGCTAGGATTGGCATTGTTGTTTGGCATCAAGCTGCCGATCAACTTTTTCTCGCCTTACAAAGCAGCCAGCATTCGCGAGTTTTGGCGCCGCTGGCATATCACGCTAAGTCGATTCTTGCAGGCGTATTTGTACATTCCCTTTGGCGGCAGCAGAAACGGCCATCTACGCACAATGCTTGCTTTGTTAGGCACGATGACGCTTGGCGGTTTGTGGCATGGTGCGGGTTGGCAGTTTATCGTTTGGGGCGTGTTGCACGGGCTTATGCTGGTGATTAATCACCTTTGGCGCAACATCACCAGACGCAGCCCTGTTTTGACTTACATCACCAAGAACTTGCTCTATCGCGGTTTAATGGTGGGTGTGACTTTCGCAGCTCTTGCCGTGACTTGGGTGTTTTTTCGCGCTGACAGTATCGATAGCGCGATGCGGATCATTCACGGAATGATGGGGCTGAACGATGTGCGATCCGTGACCAGTTTCAGCAAGGGCATCGCTGTCGGGTTTCCGTTGTACTTTGCCTTTGTTTGGTTTCTGCCCAATACCGTTCAGATGACACGGCGTTTCCCAGCCGCCCTACGCCGTCAAGAATTTGCAGAGTATTTGTCTTTGTCGGGAAAATGGCGTTTTCTGCAGTTTCGGTTCAATCTGTTCTGGGCGCTGTTTTCAATGGGGCTGTTTTTGGCAGGGTGGTTTTCTCTATCCAACCTGAGCCCCTTTATCTATTTCCAGTTTTAGGAAGGCGAAATGACGTCAATCGTTAGCAAAGCCCGCAAGGCCTCACGCCGCCATTTCCGCACACTTATGGCTATGTTGACTGTTGTGATTAGCGTCGTAGTTGTTGGTAACAACTTGACCTTTCAGTCGATCCGCGCGCCCCAAAATATTGGAACGGCCCAGATGATTTACGGCTGGGCGCGGCTTTATAAGCCAATGATATATGACGAAGTGCGGCCAAAATCCATTTCCTTTGGCTATTCTTGGGTACGCGATATTTTTGACCCGGTCAAAGCCAGCGACCTGACGGGTGAAGTGTTTTTGAATTTCGGTCTGTCCGGGGCCACGTCATTTGAAAGTTACCGCCTGCTACAAAATGCGCTTTATGTTCATAAACCTGACCGGATTTTCCTGGATATGGAAAGTTTCCATGACGCGCCACGCGCCAGCATCGTCGAACATCAATTCGATGAGCGTATTTTGTACGTTAATCGTGATGGAAGCGTGAACAAAACGGCAAAACTGAACCGGATCATCAAAATTAACACCTCGGGAGCCGCCCTTTCTTTTAATGTTCGGTTCTTAGAAACTCTTTACAAAATCAATCAGGGCACACCCGTTGAACAGCTTTTACCGTCTTACCAAAGGCGAGACTGGCGCACTGAGTCTGTGGCAATTGCCAGCATGAAAAGCTGGATGGAAATTGGTGGAAACCCTCGCGATCAGGCTGGCGGGCCTGGTGGCAAGTTTCTGTCGACGTTCCATGATCTTGAAGCTGCGGTTCGATTGGCATGTTCAGAAAAGGTTGACGTCCACATATTTGAAAGCCCTTACATCTGTGGCGCTGGCGGCAAGGATACACGTTCAGCGCTGACGTTAATGCGTGAAATTTCTACGGCTTGTGCCGCACCTATTACGTATCATACGTTTCGCTATCCAAACGCTGTGACAATGGAAGGTATCATTGCAACGCCCGGCCCAAGCACGTTTTACCGCCCCGATGGCCACCCTCGCCCACCTTTGGGCCAAATGATGTTGACCCGTATTCTGGGCCTTGAAGATAAGGACGGCGCACCGCCTTTGCCCAGCGATTTCGGCGTTGATCTGATGGCTTTGGATGAAGCCGCCGCAAACGCGTGGATCGATAAACGCGGCGAAAGGTGCAACGGCAATTGGTCGCCTGAAGAATACGACGCGGTGGTGAAAGAGGCTGAAGACCTAATCCCGCAATGGCGTGACATTTTTGATGAAGGGTAATGACGGTATGGAATAAAATTTGAAACTTATTCATGACAGTGGCGTTATCACCCCTATCTTTCAGGTGGTATAGATGATGAAATCGCTCTTTTGACGCTAACCTTGCGTCACTTTGCCTTTTACAGGAAATGGAAATTGACCATGTCAGATAACGCCGCTGAAATGGATCCAAAGCTAAATGTTTTGGGCGAGCCTTTAGCCTCGTGCTCACATAGTCCGCTAACCGGTTTCTTTCGGGATGGCTGTTGTAACACTGGCCCGCAAGATGTTGGAAAACATACGGTCTGTGTCCAAGTGACTGATGAATTCTTGGCCTTTTCAAAATATCTGGGCAATGATTTGTCTACGCCGAAACCGCAATATGGTTTTGCGGGGCTGAAAGACGGCGACCGCTGGTGTTTATGTGTTGACCGCTGGGTCCAGGCGCTTGACGAAGACGTGGCGCCACATGTCATTTTGGCAAGCACACATAAGAACGTGCTTGATACAGTCTCATTTGCGGTTTTGAGCCGCAAGGCGCTTGATTTGAATTAGCGTACTCTTCTTGCAAGACAGCGGTTATTTGACCGCTTTGCAAGATGTTAGCACACATTGCATAGGCAATCCCAAATACCGAGACTTATCTAGGAATTCCGACGGTGAAGGTTTAAATTATGTTGTCAGGTTCGTGTGAGAATGTTTGGCGGGCTTAACCCGTTTTCAATATTAAGTTAGACCGCCCCGCAAAGACATACTCGGTTGGTCTGCCACGGCGAATTATGCGGGCGCGCAATCACGGGAAAATTAATTTGATAGGCTCGCTTGCCGCGAAGTTGCCGACGCTTGATGCGGCTAGTTATTCCGCCACTAAAGCGGGACTTTCAGCCTTTGACACAGCTTTGCGTCAGGATTTGCACGACACTGACGTTAAAGTCAGTCGTGGTTCACCCAGGGCATATCAATACCGCACAGACCAGCCAACAATCAGGATCAATAGGCCATGTTGCGACAGTTACAGCGGCTGAAAACACAAGGGCCAGCGGCATAAGCACTGGAAAAGATGAGATAAACTTTCCAATAATTGCAAACATATGGGTGCGCCTTGTTGGGTTTCTGCCCACACCAGTTCAACAATTTCTTAGGCGCTGGCACCCTTTCACTGTGGACAATGATGCTTGTCGTTGAAACGGTAATCCCGGGCAGAAACGGCCAGTAGACTTTTGGTGGTTTGCAACCACATCGCAAACAAGACTTAAGGAATTTATTGAAATAGCGATAATTCTTGAAATATTCCGATTTCGTTTAAGGGAACGACATGACCAATTTGAACACAGCCATATTGGGAGCGAAAACCGCCATCGCGCAACAAGACTACGGCAAGGCCCGTGCGATTTTAACACCGATTGCAGCCAATAACCCGACAAGCGCAGCGACGCTACATTTGGCTCGTGTTGAATTTTTCGAAGGGAAGCCGGAAGCAGCCGCTCTATTGATTGCACGTTTTCAAGCCGCGAGCCCCAAGCACGCTTGGGCCCAATTGCTGAATGCACAGATCCAGTTTAGCCTTGGCGATTATAGTGCGGCGCGCAATGCGGCGCAGACCGCGATTGCCCTTAATTCAAATACATCAAAGCCTGCCAATCGTGTTCTGCTAAGTATCAACGCTGGCGAAAAAGACGCCGAAGCGAAGACCTTGATAAAGACGTTGAACTTAGCCAAACTTGAGGCCGGCAATGACAGCTTTTCTTCTGAGGTACTGGACGCCGCCCAAAGCCTTTCGCAGTTTTCGCTTGGCCCAGATTGGAACGACGACCCGGTAAATGCTACCATTGCCTACTTTCGAAATGCACCAAACTTGGACGTGGCTTTGCGTAATTATGACCCACATTTAATTGACGTGGCAACGCGATTTGACTACATCACTTGGCCCAAGCGTATTCAAGACCATGTGATCGGCAAGTCGGTCTTGGATGTGGGTTGTGGCTTCGGCGGCTATGGCATGGGGTTTCTGGTTGCGGGTGCCGTAGGATACGTCGGCCTCGATCCTGTGATGGAACTGGACAGTCCTTGTGCCAAGAACAAGCGGACACGCGCTTGGGAAGATATGGGGATAACGCCCCGCGAGATTGCCGCAGCTTTGCCCGCCATCAAGTTGATTGAGTCGCCTTTTGAGGATGTTGAAATCAACGATACTTTTGACACAATTGTTTTGCACAATGTGACTGAGCATTTGATCCAACTGGAAACGGTGTTTGGCGGTCTGGTGCGCTTCATGTGCGACCCCACTAGGGTCGTATTTTTACACCACAATTACTACGGATGGAACGGGCATCACTTTCCTCCGCATTTTCCGCATCAGCTGGATGAAGCCGACGCGGAACATCAGGAATTCTATGACTGGCGTCATATTGAGTTTGCTGTTGATCCGCCAGAAGACCATTACATTAAGACTGACTTAAACCGGGTTCGATTGGACGAAATCAAAGCAATTACAGCCAAACATTTTGACATCGAAACTTGGGAAGAAATACCTTCGAGCGGAGCAACTCTGGCTCGCCTCAGTCCTGAAATTTTGACGCGTGTGCGGGCCATTATCCCAAACCTAAGCAAACGTGATCTATCGATAAATACAGTGTTCTGCGTTGCAAAAATGAAACCGAAATAGGCCAACACGCGTGCAACAACAGGCCAGGTGTCACTGCAAATGTTGCCGCCTGAAACGCGATTGCAGCGTTGATTACGGAAAACCCCGCTTGTTTTCGTAATTCTTGGCAACCCCAAGGTTATTTTCGTTTTGGTTTACGCAAGGATTTTGATGCGTCAATCACCCTGGATCGTGGTGTTTTACGACCTGGTCCACGGCCCTGGCCGCGTGCGGTTTTTTCTGAGTTGTCAGGTTTCTCTGGTTCGCTGATCCCAAGCTGATCACGCAAGGCTTTGGGGCTGATAAGTTCAACCTGTTCTGGTTTCATATCGCCCAACTGAAACGGCCCATAAGACACCCGGATCAATCGGTTCACCTTCAGGTTCACAACATCCATCGCGCGGCG
>JBLHMX010000147.1:0-6972 GCA_047622625.1 Paracoccaceae bacterium
GATTCAATAACATGTTCGGTGCGATGGCTTCCATCGTCTATGATGACATCAAAAGGCCCATGATCTTTTTGCACCTGTTCAAGAAATTCTGGATCGACCTGGCTGCCTTGCAATATCTCCACACGCGGCCCCAGATCCATAGTTTTTCTTTGGATATCGATGCCAACGATGATCTTTGCATTTGGAAAGTAGTCTCGCCAAACAGCCAGGGATTCACCGCCGCGATCTTCATCTCCATAACCGCCAACGCCGATTTCAAGCAGACGAATTGGCTTGTCGCGCAGATGGTGCAGCAAGCGGTGATAATTCGGAGTATAATCGTGATACCCAAACTTGTCTGTTCCATTCAGGACGGCAAGACGGGAAAGTGGGTCAATCTGGGACATGGGGTTACTTTTTAGGCAATAACTTACGCAACATCTGACACAGAGATCGAAAATCCGGGCACAGCTTCACGCAGAATAGCACCAGGGCGCAGCACTGAGTTCGTTGAGTAGGTTGTGAAAAGGTTACCATTTCCATAAGCGCGTGTTGGCTGGCGAATGCGATCTTTCACGACATTCCGGGCAAACGCATAGTTAACCTGCAATTCACGCACATCCAAGAAAGGGCCTGAAATCCGAACTTTGTCCGGCCCAACCACTGTCGCTTCTACCACGTCAACAGGCTGGCGGTTCGCCAGAATATCAAAGCCAAAAAGCGGCTCTGATGGGTCTAATGGATGGGTATTCCCTGTAAACCAAAGTTCAATTCCCTGATCGGATCGCAGCCCGCGCGGTGTTCGTGGTGCAACATAGGCAGATCCTTTTTCGTATTGCGCCAGCACATGCCCAAGCCATTCGCCCAGCACAATCTTTCCCTCGGCGGAAAAATGGGATTGGTCAAAATATGGAAGCACGTGCCCACAAGCGACCATCGGGGCTATGTCGCGCAATTCGGTACTTTGCAGCGCGTTTCTGTTTGGCCATGCATTTCCGTCGCCACCAAATGAAGTGCCACCTGGTTGAACTGTTAGCCATTGCACCGGCACATTTAGAGGCGCGATTTCTGCACCAACTGATGCGATAAGTTCGCACAAGAGTTGAATGTATTCATCAACCGAAAGAGCGCGATCAGATTCTCCATGAATCCAAACCAAATAGATTTGAGAAATAGGTATCCCGACTTCTTTCCCGGACTTCACGGTTGTTTGGATTGTGGAGATAAGGTTTCGGTAATGAAGCGACAAGCTATTATCAAGGTTTCGGAATAATCCTTCGATCGCGTGATCGCCTTGATCAATACCCAGAATTCTGCGCCCACCCTTGCCCACACTGCGAATAATCACTTTGGTTTGCGGCCGCTCGCTGCGCAATCGCGCCGCCGCCGCAAGCAGCAAGGACTGGCTGTTCGGCTAAAAACATGAGCCGGTTGAAACCCTGTAAATGAAGGTTGCGCCTTGCGTCCCATGTGGCCTCTGATGCCACTGCCATCATCCGGTACCAGGATGTCTGGATCATCCCACAAAGGGCTAGAATAGCGCGGCCCTGCGGTATGGACATCAGCGTTAGACTGCCCAAAAGCGATAAGCAAAACATTGCGATCTTCGCCATTGGACGACTGGATCATGTAGGTACCTGTTTCTTGTTCGCCGCGGACTAAACTCGCACTGCTCATAGCCGCGCTGCACTTACGTTATGATAAATCGCTGTGCAATTATTTGTTTTTACCTAAACTTAGACTCGCTTTCGCTTAACTTTGCAAGCAGAGCGTCGCCAGTTACACGGTTGAAAGATCACTGAAATTCAGCGCAACTTTCAGATCATCCTGAAGACAGCACTTAAGTGGCCAGCGCGCGGTCTTCGTCAGACATCGCATCAGGTAGATCGTCAAAGCTGGCATAGTTAAGTTGATATAGTTGCGCGTAAAGTCCGCCATGCTCGATTAATCTATCGTGATCACCCTGCTCAACCAAGCGGCCCTGTTGCAGAACGACAATGCGGTCGGCGTTTCGGATGGTGGCAAGACGATGCGCAATAACCAACCCGGTGCGCCCTTCTAACAACCGTTGCAGCGCCTTTTGTATTTGCATTTCGGTGTAGCTGTCGATGTTGGCGGTCGCCTCGTCCATAATCAGTATTTTCGCATCAGCAACCAAGGCGCGGGCAAAACTTATCAGTTGGCGTTGCCCAAGGCTAAGGTTGCTGCCACGCTCGGCCAACAAGGTGTCATACCCCTGTGGCAGGGCTTCGATGAAATCATGAGCACCAACAGCAATTGCGGCTTCGACCACCGCTTTGTCGTCGGTCCAATCAGTCGCGTATCGAATGTTATCGCGGATAGAACCTGTGAACAAATAGGGTTCTTGCAAAACCATTGCGATATGACGCCCAAGGCTTTTCTGCGTGACGTCACGCACATCGCGTCCGCCAACCAAAACGGCGCCATCCTGCACATCGTAGAACCGATGTATCAATGCCATCGCGCTAGACTTTCCAGAACCGGTCGGGCCGACCAACGCCACCGTCTCGCCGGAATTCACGCGAAAATTAACGTCTTTAAGCACAGGATGTTCCGGATCGTAGCCGAAAGTCACGTTGCGAAATTCGACAGACCCATCGTCATTATCACTAAGGGGCGTCGCTGTTGGGGCGTCTTTTACATCAACTTCTACGTCCAGAACCTCGGTCAACCGGTGACCCGACGCCATCGCGCGTTGCATCACCGAATATTGCATTGTCAGCGAACGAATTGGGTCAAAGAACCGCTGGATATAAAACAAAAACGCTACCATGACACCCACTTCTATTCGGCCAGACACCACCATCAGGCCACCGGCAACGGCCACCACTGCCATCGCGCTGCCTGTCAGGGTGTCGACAATCGGGATCATAACCTGCGACAGCTTTGAGGCGCGCAACTGCGCCCGGTAGGTTTTATCGACAAGCTGGCCATAAAGCTCTGCATTGAGGTTAGCGCGGTCCATAGCCTGAACCGCACGCACACCGTGGATCGCCTCGGCCAATGCGCCATTTGTGATCGAATTCGCCTCATGCGCAGCCATGAATGCAACACGCGCTTTGGTCAGCCATAGAATACGCACACCAAACAGCACCGGAATGACGGTTAAAACCATCAGCGCCAACTGCCAGTCAAGCCAAAGCATAACCGCAACAATCCCGAACAACAGCAGCAGATCACCGATCGCCAGCACCGACGTTTCAAGAAATTCCTGCATCGAATTCACATCGCCTTGCAAGCGCGACATCAATCGCCCGACTTCAGTTTTATCCATAAACGAAAGCGACACGCGCTGCAGATGGCTGAACATGGCGCGCCGAATATCAAACAAAACGTTCTCGGCCATGCGCCCGGTTACAAGTTCCTGCACGCGTGAGGCAACAAACGTGATGACAACGATGACAGCAAATATCGCTACGATCCAAAGCAAAATCGATGGCGGCGCACCGGGTGCCATGCCCTTGTCGATCGCGTAGCGGATCAAAAGCGGGATTGCCAATTGTGAAGCTGTAAACGTAACCACCGCCGCAACCGAAATCACCACATCGCGCTTGTATTGACGGACAAACTGCCAGATCCGCTGGGTGACTTTACCGTCAAACACCCGCCCAAAGATTTCTTCTTCGATCCGATCCGAGCCAACAACGGCGCGCATACGTGGGTTTTCGTCATCATGAGGGTCAAGGGGCGCTCTTTGGTTTGTTTCGCTCATCCTATATCGCCCTTCTCGGCCAGCATCTCGGCACTGGGACGCATCTGTAATTCGTGCAAATCGTGATAGCGCCCTCTAAGCTTTAGCAATTCTTCGTGGCTGCCTTGTTCAATGATCTGCCCTTGCTCTAGAAACAGAATTCGGTCGGCGTGCATCAGGCTTGCCAATCTATGGGCCACAATCAGCGTCACACGATCCTTGGCGTATTCCCGAAGCGCCGTGCGGATGCGGTTTTCTGTCCCCGCGTCAATGGCAGCGGTTGAATCGTCAAAGATTAAGACCGCCGGTTTCATCATAAGCGTGCGCGCAATCGATAGGCGCTGGCGTTGGCCACCTGACAGTGACACACCGCGCTCGCCAACAATCGTGCCGTATTTACCGGGCAATCCAAGGATATAGTCATGCAGTTGAGCCGACTCAGCCACACCACGGATTTGGCGGGTTTCGGTGAACGGATCGGCATAGGCGATGTTATTTTCAATCGACGTCGTGAACAAAAAGCTGTCTTGCTGCACAACCGCCACGGCACGGCGCACCGACGATAAGGTCGCGCTGCGAATGTCCTGCCCATCAATGCTAATGGCACCCTGCATCGGGTCATAAAAACGTGGGATCAGATGCATCAACGTCGACTTCCCCGATCCAGGAGGGCCAACAATACCAACGGTTTCGCCGCGACGTGCTTCAAATGTGATGCCGGTAACAGCAGGCCGATCTGTGTCGCCGCAATAAGCAAAGCTGACATTTTCCAGCTTTAGAGTTCCATCAGTAATCTTCAAATCTAATGCACCCGGCGCGGTGTCAATTTCGCTTTCATGGTCAATCAAGGCAAACAGGCGCGCGCCGCAAGTAGATGCACGCGCATATCCATTTACCATCATACCCAGCTGGCGCACTGGCATCTGAAGGATCGTCATAAAAGTTAAGAAGGTGGCCAGGGTGCCAAGCGTGATTTCCCCGGAAGCCACCTGCCGCCCACCGAAATAAAGAACAAGCCCCATTGAAACAAAGAAAGCCAACGTCATCGCCGAAGTGTTCTTCACCCGCGTATCGATCCTGGCATGACTAAGTTCTAACGCTGATTTTGAAGCAACCTCAAACTTTGCAATTTCATGCTCAGAAGATGCAAACGCCCGAACCACACGAATACCAGCAAGGTTTTCTTCCATCACCTGACTAAGAACGCCCAATCTTTCCTGTAAAATAAGCCAAGTGCGACGCAAAGTCAGACGCATGACCGTGCTGCGCCATCCCGCAAAAGGCACGAACGATAACGCCAACAAACCAAGTCCCAGATTGGTAGACAGCAACAGCGCCGCGCCAAGCCCAATTAACAGGGCCAAAAGAACGGTGCGCACAAGGGCTGTCGAAAAAAACATCCTCACACCTTCTAAATCCAGCATACCAACCGTGATCAAATCGCCCGAATGGGTCCGGTCATGAAACGAAAACGGCAGGCTTTGGATTTTGGCGTACACGGAATTTCGGATATCACGCGCTAACAAATGACCAACGGATTCCGCTGTATAATTTTGGACAAGCGTGAATGTTCCGCGCGCGAAACTTACAACGAACAACGACACAGCAATTCCATAAAGCGTTTCGAGTTCGGCTTTAGAAGCGGCCACTGCTTGGGTCTGATCCACAGCACGTCCCAGAATGACGGGAATTGACAATTGCATCAAAACCGCAGCCACAGTTGCCACAAGGGACAGGCCCGCACGAACCGGATACCGAAACGACATCCGTGTGATGCGCGCGATGGCACCAAGCCCAGCAAGCGGATCAACCGCAGCAGTCCGGCGGAACGTCCGGTCGGAACCTGCGTCACCGCTTATTTGAGGTTTTGTTGTCATTTTAGTGCTGCCACGGACTCAGGGTCGCGGCCTCCGTATCGGCCAAATAATAGTCCAATGTCCAAGGGACTAGCAATGCTTGATCGCGAGGTTTGTGAACATTACCTACGCTAAGTTCTAGTCGGTTTTGCCGAACGCTAGACTTGGCGTATAGCTATCAAGGCGTTTTCTCTTTAATTTATTTTGGCTTCTTGTTAGATGGCATTTATGAAATTTCTTTATGAAAGCGCTAGAAAATGAGCGATGCAAAAACTCCGGTAAAGGCTGAAACTGTATCAAAAAAGGTCGAGCCGACTAAGACTGAAAGTCCGAAAACCGAAACGGTTAAAACAGACGCGGCCAGCACTGAAAGCAAAGCAGTCGACAGTTCGCCATCTAAATCAGCAGCATCACCAAAGTCGGCTGCGCAGTCATCCATCAGCCATTTTTCCAGCGTTTCCACACCGCAATACCGGTCTGGGTGGAATAACATTTTTGGAACTAAAGGCGGCACCAAGGTAGCTGAACCAACTGACGCTACCAAGTCCAATCTTCCAACAGCGCTAGAACTTGCAAATGATGAGATCGACACAGGTTTGCGAACTATGCTTAACACAGCGTTTGTTGACTTGACCAAAAAACAAGGCATTGTTCCAAAAGATGCAAACAGTTCGTTAGTTTTTGAATACACTATCAGTTGTGAGATCAAAGAAAAATGATCTACGCGGGTTTGATATAATCAGGGCGATCGACAGGCCCTTAAACTCTGACCTCAGCCCGTAAAGATGTGACAGCCGCTCTCTAAAGGACGCATGATATGCCTTATAAAGTGCTGACTGCCGAAATCTCGCATGAAACAAATACATTTAGCATTCACCCAACAGACACTCAGGCCTTCAAGAACCGGTTTTTGTTAGTGGGCGCGCAAGCGATAGCCGCGCGTGGCCATCAAAACACCGAACTGGCTGGCGTTTTAGATGTAGCCGGTGAATACGACTGGCGTTTAGAACACGTAATAAGTGCGGCGGCTGGACCAAGTGGTCGGGTTACACGGGCAGCGTTTGATACGATCGTTGAACCGTTGATCGCGGCTGCAGTGAAAGATGACTATAACGGCGTGGTTTTAATGTTGCACGGCGCGATGGTCACAGAGTTTTGCGAAGACGGTGAAGGCGAAATACTAAGCCGCCTACGTGCTGTGATCGGGCCAGAACTGCCGATCGCTGTGACCCTTGATCCGCATGCAAACGTGACCCAAGCTATGTGCGACCAAGCGAATATTCTTTTGTCTTTCACAAGTTACCCCCATGTCGATATGCGGACAACTGGGCGTCGCGCAGCCGAGTTATTGCATCAAACGATGCAGGGCGAAATCAAGCCCCGGACGCTGTGTGTGCGCCGCCCAATGTTGGAAGAGGTCAACGG
>JBLHMX010000148.1:0-6968 GCA_047622625.1 Paracoccaceae bacterium
GTCAGGGATACGATTCCAGACGTGTTGCGGCTTGGGGGACTGATCCTTCAGCCCAGCCTCTCCACGCTGCAGATACCGATCATACCAACGGTAGAATGTGGTGCGCGGGATGCCAAGCATGGCCAGCCTCTGCCGTGCCGACAGGTGCGATCCCTCGACCAGCCGGATAATCTCCAGCTTCTCAGATGCAGGATACCTCATTCTTGGCCGTCCCCGCTCGGTGTATCGCGAAGAATTTGTTGGACAAATGATGGACAAATAAATTTTGGCAGTTAACTAGTTGTTTATTAGCGATTTCTGTATCTCATCGCCCGCTCCAATAAAATCTCAAGGTCTTTCGTAAGTAATTTTGACGGCGGTGTAAAAGCCTGCCAGTTGCGAAGCTATTGAAGTGAGACTGACACAGGGTTTTGCAAAGACACTGCTGACATTCATGCCCGTATCTGGTTAATCTAAGCTGGCTGCTGGTCATGCAGTTTACAGTTGATATTCACACGGAACCCTTTCATGAGCCATATATTCCCCCGCCATAGCAAACTGAACCCGCCTGTCGCGGTTGGTGGTGAAGGCTGTTATTTGATCGACAGCACCGGCAAGCGATATTTTGACGGCTCAGGTGGCGCGGCAGTTTCGTGTCTTGGCCACGGCGACCGCGAAATCATCGACGCTGTAAAGGCGCAACTTGATCAACTTGCTTTTGCCCACACTGGTTTTTTCACCTCGGACCCAGCCGAAAAACTGGCCGATCTGTTGGTTAAACACGCGCCTAAAGGCATCGATCGCGTTTACCTAGTTTCAGGTGGCTCAGAGGCAACTGAGGCGGCAATAAAATTGGCGCGACAATACCATGTGGAACGCGACGCACCTGAGCGGCGCCATATAATCGCTCGCAAGCAAAGCTATCACGGCAATACAATCGGCGCACTTTCGGCAGGTGGAAACGAATGGCGACGCGCACAATTTGCACCGCTTTTGATTGACGTCTCCCATATCGCGCCATGTTACGAATATGTTTTGCGGCGAGATGATGAAACCGCATTTTATTATGGCCAGCGGGCTGCACAAGAGCTGGAAGACGAAATTCTACGTCTTGGCCCAGAAACGGTGATGGCATTTATGGCCGAACCCGTGGTCGGCGCGACGCTTGGCGCCGCTGTGGCCGTTGAAGGGTATTTCAATCGCATCCGCGAAATATGCGATCAATACGGCGTGCTGCTGATCTTAGACGAAGTCATGTGCGGCATTGGTCGAACCGGGTATTTATTTGCCAGCGAGGCCGACGGCATTGCACCAGATATTCTGTGCATAGCCAAAGGTTTAGGCGCTGGTTATCAACCGATTGGGGCCATGCTATGCAGCGGCGAAGTCTACAATGCGATTGCCGCCGGAACAGGCTTTTTCCAACATGGCCACACCTATATGGCCCATCCGGTTGCGGCGGCTGCAGGGTTGGCCGTAGTGCAAGCCATTTTGGATCGAGGGCTGGTCGCGCGTGTCAGGAACATGGGTGCAAAGATGGAAAAGGCCTTGATCATCGCCTTTGGGCAGCATCCTAACATCGGTGATATTCGGGGGCGCGGCTTGTTTTGGGGCCTGGAAATCGTTGAAGACCGCGCCACTAAGCGCCCGTTCGATCCGAACTTGGGTATCGCCGCCAAGCTTAAGAAAACGGCGTTTTCCGAAGGGTTGATTTGCTACCCGATGGCAGGAACTCGGGACGGGAAACTGGGCGATCACATCTTGTTGGCACCGCCATTTATTATGTCAGAACCCGAGCTTGATGATTTGATCGCACGGCTGAAAACCACCATTGATTTGGTGCTGTGA
Source organism: Paracoccaceae bacterium (assembly GCA_047622625.1). Classification (GTDB taxonomy): domain Bacteria; phylum Pseudomonadota; class Alphaproteobacteria; order Rhodobacterales; family Rhodobacteraceae; genus UBA5972. Next base: position 1,828 of record JBLHMX010000148.1, read on the forward strand.
CGATACGAGGGGCATATTGAAATGATTAGGAACCTTTGTGAATAGACCTTCAACGCTGCGACTTTTGGCCTGTCAAATTTCGATACCCGCTATGATCACACGACACCAACGCGATGCACATTTGGCCTTATCAGCACAGAAAGTTAGCGAAGCGCTGGAAATAAGTTCTGTTGATTTGGTCGTTCTGCCCGAGCTTTCTAGCATCGATTATTCCCGTGAAACCTTCGACAATATTGACGAACTGTCCGAACCGTTGGATGGCCCGTCGTACCACTGTTGGCGCGCGGTTGCGCAAAAGCACAATTGCACTATTTCATATAGTTTCGCCCGGCGCGAGGGTGACAAAACCTACATTTGCATCGCTGTGATTGATGGAAACGGTGTGTCGATTGGCCACTACGACAAAATCCATCTGGCCCAGTACGGCGCGTCCATGGAAAAGGACTATTTTACTCGGGGCAACCATTTGTTTACCTTCACTGTGAACGGCATTAATCTTGCGCCAATTATCTGTTATGACATAAGAATTCCCGAACTTTCACGGGTTTTGACTTTGGATCACAAGGTGGATCTGATCTTGCATTGCGGTGCCTATTTTCGCGATGAATCCTTCAACACCTGGCATTCATTTGCGATCACGCGCGCCATTGAAAACCAAGTTTTCTTTCTAAGTCTCAATCGGGCGGGCAAAAACTATGGGCATTCGGTTTTTTGCCGACCTTGGATGGACGAAAACACCGAAGCCGAACAGTTTGCTGTTCATGACGAAGAATTTAGATTGATTGAAATCGATCTTTCCGAACGCGACTTGGCCCGCGAAAAGTACGCGTTTCTAAAAGACAAATTAGGAAGCTATAAGCTGCCGGTCTTGAAAAAGGTGCCTTAGTTAACCGCCACTTCACTGGATTTACGCCAATGGAAGTGATTGACCGAACCCTGGTGTTTGCTGGGCGGTTCGCCAAAAACCTGCAAATACCGATTAATAAAATCTGAACGCCGACGAAACCCCGTAAGATTTGCGACGCGACTGATCGAATGATTTGAGTGGGTCACCAGCTGTTTCGCCACCCTTAATCGAACCCGATAATAATAGGCGCGCGGACTGCAGCCGGTAGTTTCCATAAAACACCGTTCAAGTTGGCGACAAGATACGCCCAACTCTTCGGCAATACTTGAAATTTGCAACGGTTCTTCGACATTTTCGCGAAACAATTTAATCGCTGAAATCACCGGATATGGCAGGCTGTCTTCGCTGAAACCCTGATTAATGGTCGGATGCATTTGATCAGCTTCGTCGCTGCGCACACTTGGATGCTGGAACCAGCAGGCCACTTCGGTCATGACTTCGTGGCTAATCGTGCGTTCGATAAAATTTAGGGCAAGCTCGAAAACCGCTGTCGATCCTGATGCCGTGATGCGTCGGCGATCCTGGATCATTACCTTGTTGGTGCATTCCAGATGTGGGAATTCCTCTTTGAACACCGCCTGATAACACCAGTGCACGCTGCTTTTGTGGCCGGCCATCACGCCCGCACGCGCCAGCGAGAAAACGCCACCACTAGCACCGCCCAAAATGACCCCTGCCCGATCCAAACGACGAAGACGCGCCGTGGTTGATTTTGCGTTGGCAAAGAAAGACGTTGGATCAGCCAAAATAATCAGGACGTCCGGATCAGTCATATCCGCCAACGAGCAGTTCGGCGTGATATCTAGGTTGGCACTGGATTGCACGGGTTCACCCGTTTCGCTGACCACGATCCAGCTGAAGACTACCTCGCCAGATGTTTCGTTGGCTGACCGCAATGGATCGATTAGCGAACTTAAACTAGAAAGCGGGAAACCGTCTTGAATGAAGAAAGCAAAGCTTTTGGTTAGCTGGGGTACATAGTCTCTCATTTGATCCTCGTCTTCTAATTCGCAAGACAGTCGCGTACAAATCGCGCGAACCAAAATGCCGAATTCTAAACTCGGCGGAGTGGCACTTCCCCACAATGAGCTGATGGAACACCACATCCATTCGAAAAAAAGACATTAAGTATCTTGATATAGACTATTTGACGCGATTGGGCCAAAATTCGACGCATTGGATCAATTTTGGGCCAGAACTGAACCGATCTTGCACCGGAGCATTTGTTCTGATTTGGTGGAAAAAAGCAGTAAAGGAATCACCATGAAAATCTTAGTTTTACAGCACGCCGTCGAAGAACATCCCGGCAGTTTCAGGAAATTGTTGCGCGAAGATGGCCACGAGTGGACGCCCGTCCAATTGGATCTGGGCGAACCGTTGCCAGAACTGGACGGCTTTGACGCGCTTTGGGTTTTAGGCGGACCGATGGATGTTTGGGAAGAAGACGCCCACCCTTGGTTGATCGAAGAAAAGAAATTCATTCAAAATGCAGTTGTCGAAAAAGGCCTGCCGTTCTTGGGATTATGCCTTGGACATCAACTTTTGGCCGAGGCCTTGGGTGGCTCTTGTGGGCCCTCAAGAACACCGGAAATCGGTGTTTTGCCGGTTCAATTGACCGAGGTCGGAGCCAATGGCGTGATCTTTGATGACTTGCCTGACAAGTTCTCGGCACTTCAATGGCATTCGGCCGAAATCCAGCAAATGCCTGCGGGCGCTGAATGCTTGGCCACCTCTCCAGAGTGTGCCGTTCAGGCCATGTGTTGGGGCCCCCGCGCTTATTCAATGCAATTCCACATTGAGGTCGAACCCGACACTGTTGCCAATTGGTCTGCTATTCCAGCCTACGCCGAGGCCCTGACCAAAGCCCTTGGTAAAGATGGCGTGCAACAGATGGATCAAGCCTGTGCAACCCACATGCCAGACTTTGAAAAAATCGCTGAACGCCTATATATTAACTGGCTTCAGACCGCGGCGCATTAATATTTGGCCGTTAGGTGGATGCTGCACGGGTCAAGGACAGACGAGCAGTTTCCAGATGATCTTTCATCGCATTAGCTGCGCGCTCAGGATCACGGGCACGAATCGCCTCTAATACATTGCGGTGCTGTATGTTATATTGCTGAGTGATTTGCGAATTTAGGGTCCGAACACGCATTTGGTCCCATTGCTTTAAAGTTCGCACATTGCTGATTTGACTAATCACCCAGATCAGCAGTGAATTTCGGGTTGTTTCGGCAAGATGAGTGTGAAATTCGGTGTCAGTCTTGGCGAACAATTCCATATCTTCACCACAGCCTTCCATGATTTCAACCAAATGCTCCGCGTGGTTCAAATCTTTCGTGGTGGCCTGCAATACCGCCAACCGGCAAATATGCGGCTCAAGCGCGAAACGAGCGTCGATTAGCTCTAATGGGCGGGCCTGATCGATCACCAGATTTCCGTCTGTGGATGGCTCGTACAATACATATGTGCCGCTACCTGCTTTGACTTTCACTAAGCCCGCCGCATCCAATTTATTCAATGCTTCGCGCAGAGTTCCCCGGGCGCATCCGAATTGCTCGGCCAAGCTGCGTTCTGATGGCAGGCGTTCAGATAATAGGTATTTGCCATCCAAAATCTGACGGCGAATTTGTGCCGCAACTTCGGGTGCGCCATTTTTTCTATTACTAGAATCCACTAAATTCACCTTTGATTTACACCAAAACAATACCGGATATATGGAATTGTACAATTAGTTATTGGTGCTAACTTAAATTTGTTGCTTTTTACTCCGAATCAACTGAGTATTGTACCAGTTATTAAATTTCGGACCTAAATTGGTCTACTTTGTTGAACAAAATAGGGGAGTGAAGGCACATGGCCTTTCCACAACACGCAGACTACATCGTAATCGGTGCAGGCATTCATGGCTTGTCATGTGCATGGCGCCTAGCTGAACGTCTTCATGAAGCTGGCGAGGCCGTAGAAGGCCGCATTGTCATTCTGGACAAAGACGGAATTGCAGCGGGTGCAACTGGCATTGCTTGTGGCGTCGTCCGCAACAACTATTTCCAGCCAGCCATGCGCCGCCTGATGGCGCATTCAGTTGGCGTTTGGGAAAGCGATCCAAAAGCGTTCAGCTATCACCCAGTTGGGTATATGCAGATTTCTTGCGAAACCATGCATGAAGACATCGCGCAAATCCATGCTGAACAGCAGGCCATTGGCTATGAAAGTGACTTCATCGAAGGTGAGGCAGCTTCGCACAATTATATGAAGGAAATCTTCAGCGATTGGCAGGCCAAAGGCATTACGTCAGTTCTACACGAAAAACGCGGTGGTTATGCAAATAACACGATCGCTATGTACGGTTTGGCCAAAAAGGTCGAAGCCCTTGGCGTGCGCATCATCACTGGTGTTAAAGTTCTTGGGTTCACAACCGAAAACAGCTCAACTGCTGTTTCAGCCGTAGAAACCGATAAAGGTGCGATTACTTGTGAAAAAGTGATTGTCGGTACGGGTCCTTGGGTTCGCGATTTCTGGACGATGCTAGGCCTGCCTTCCCAGATCACTTTGAAAGATCTAGAAGGCAACGTGCACGAAGGCGTCGATATGTGGCGTTATTGGCAGCTGGAAGAGGGTGTTTTGGACATCCCACCAGAAACGATGATGGCAAACGATGGTTCGATGCCACCGGTTATCCACGTTGATACCGACGCTCCTTTGATGTCAGATGTTGACGGATCCCTGATTACGGACGAGCTGTGGGGCATTTATTACAAGCCCGATTGGCATTTCAACGGCATTCAAGGCGGTGCGGCCCCTTATAAGGTGGAGACACCTGTGGACGAAGTCAAAATCGACCCATATGGCCCATCCAGCCCAGAATTTATCTCTTCCCCAGAATTTGCCCATATGTGGGTATCGGCGCTGGCGCATTGCCACAGCCGTTTTGAAGGGATGATGCCGAAGTACCACAAAGAAGAATCCGGCGGTATTGGCTGTTTCACCGCAGACAGCTTCCCGGTTTTTGATACTTTTAACGAGAATGTTTCGATCATTGCTGACAGTAACCACGGTTACAAAATGTTGGGCGTTGGTCGTTTGGTTGCCGATGAAGTTATGGGCGACAAACAGGACTTGCTGGAACCGTTCCGGTTTGACAGGTTTGCTAAGGGTGAACTGCACCCAACATCCAGCAGTCCTTTCCCCTGGAGCTAGGGTTAAGGGTTAAATTTTTCGGGACATACCTGAA
>JBLHMX010000149.1:0-6877 GCA_047622625.1 Paracoccaceae bacterium
GATTGAAACGAGATCGACATGTCAGGCCGATCCTTTGCAAATCGCGCAATCAGCTTTGGCATCAGCCCAAAGGAAATCGAATGCTGCGTGGCAACTTGTAACTGGCCAACCTGCTTGTTTTGCAAATCCAAAACAGTTTGGTTCACGTGATCCAGACCGCGCACAACTGTGTCAACTTCTTGATACAGAACGTTTGCCTCGGGCGTTGCGATTAGGCGCCCTTTGACCCGTTCAAACAACCTAAACCGCGTTTGGCGTTCCAACTGGTTTAACAAATTGGAAATGCCGGGTTGCGAAATCTCAAGCTGAGCTGCCGCCCCCGTGACAGTGCCGGTTTCAATTATGGCGTGAAAGGCTTGTAGTTGGCGAAAGCGTAGAGACATATCATTATATATCACAAAAAATGATACATACGCCACATCTTTGTATTTGAAGTGATGATCTAGATTTGGCAGGATACCAGAGAATTCTGGGGGATTAATGAACAACGCTAAAACCGTGATTGTCGGTGCAGGAATTGTCGGCGTTTCGTCGGCCATCTGGCTGGCGCGCCAAGGGCATTCCGTTACCTTGATCGACAAGGGCGAACCAGGCATGGGCACGTCTTACGGCAATGCGTGCATTCTTGCGGCCTGTGCGATGGTGCCAGTGACGGCCCCAGGTCTTGCTCTGAAAGGGCCGAAATATCTGTTTGATCCGAATTTTCCGTTGTTTATGCGGTGGGGATATCTTCCCAAGCTGACACCGTGGTTGATGAAATATCTGTCGCACGCGAACGATGATGATACGCGGCGTATTGCCAAAGGGCTGACGCCGATTGTTGGGGATGCGCTTGATCAACATCAGGCTTTGACCCACGGAACAGACGCGGAGAAATGGGTTCAACCAAGTAATTATTGTTTTGTTTACAAGGACCAAGGTGCCTTCGATGCGGACGCCTATACATGGGCTTTGCGCCGTGAAGCAGGGTTCGTTCCAACCCTGATTGAAGGCGGAGCCGTGCAAGAGGCCGAACCGATTTTGGATAAGTCGATCAAATTATTGGCAGTGATGAAGGATCACGGGTTTATTCTTAACCCGGCCAAATACGTGGCGCATTTGGTGGAAATTCTGAAAGGACTGGGCGGAAACTTTGTGCAAGCCGAAGTAAAAGATTTTGATCTAAGCGGCGGAAAAATATCGGCTGTGGACACTGATCAAGGGCGGTTTGAATGTGATCAGGCGGTTCTGGCGACCGGGGTTTGGTCAAAGCCATTGATGGCAAAACTTGGCTTGAACGTGCCTTTAGAAGCCGAACGAGGTTATCATGTGGTTTATAAAGAGCCGTCGGAAACGCCGAATAGTCCGTTGATGATTGCCTCGGGTAAATTTGTTGCAACACCGATGGATCAGGGTTTGCGGTGTGCGGGGGTGGTTGAATTTGGCGGGTTCGATGAACGCAAGTCCGATGCACCTCTGAAACTTTTGCGCAGAAAAGTCGCTGAAGTTTTCCCAAACCTTACATCCAGCAGCCAAGAAGAATGGTTGGGTTTCCGCCCGGCCCCTGTTGATAGTTTACCACTTATAGGCGAAGTTGGAAGTTCTGGCGTCTATGCAGCCTTTGGCCACCATCACATTGGCCTAACTGGCGGACCTAAGACTGGTCGCATGATTGCGGATCTGATCTGCGGCAACCGACCCAACACAGATATGCGGCCCTATGAACCACAGAGGTTTGCCAAAGGCGCCTGAAATTGAAACGGAAATTACGACACTACTTTAACCAAAAGGAGACTACCAAATGAAATCAACTAAATTCAATTTGACCACCGCGATTGCAGCATCTGCGCTTGCGCTTGGCACGAGCATTGTTTCGGCAGAAACATGGGACATGCCGATGGCATATTCCGCGTCAAACTTCCATTCTGAACAGGGTGTTCTGTTTGCTGAGCGGGTGAAAGAATACACGAACGGTTCGCTGGATATCACGGTTCATGCCGGTGGTTCACTGTTTAAAGGCGGCGAAATTAAGCGCGCCATTCAAACTGGTCAGGTCAACATTGGCGAACGTTTCATGTCGGCCCACGGCAACGAAGCCCCGATCCTTGGTTGGGACAACTTGCCGTTCCTAGCAACCACATATGCGGATAACGAAAGACTTTGGGGCGCAGCAAAAGACACCGTAAACGGCGCATTGGCTGACCTTAATCTAGTGGCGCTTTACACCTGCCCGTGGCCGGGACAAGGTTTTTATTTCAACAAAGAAGTCGCGTCATCTGCAGATACGCAGGGCGTTAAGTTCCGTTCGTATAACACAGCCACAGCGACTTTCGCCGAAGGTCTGGGCATGGTTCCGGTTCAGGTTGAAGCCGCCGAACTTAGCCAAGCTTTAGCAACAGGTGTTGCCGAAGCATTCATTTCTTCGGGCTCAACCGGGTATGACCGTAAAGTTTGGGAGCATCTAAGCCACTATTACAAAGTAAACGCATGGCTACCGCGCAACTATGTGATGGTGAACAAAGGCGCTTGGGATGGTCTGGATGCGGCAACGCAGGCAGGTGTTCAAAAAGCGGCTGACGAAACCGGCGCATCTTGTGCTGCAAAATCCGCTGAACTTGCGGGTTGGTATTTTGAACAGCTGGAAGAAAACGGCATGACAGTTCAAGACGCTGGCCCAGGCTTTTTGGCCGAATTGCAGGTCATCGGAGCGGCAATGCAGGCGACTTGGTTGGAAGACACTGGTGCTGCTGGTCAAGCCATCATCGACGCTTACAATAACAACTAAGTTGATGTGAATTCCCGGCCCCTGCATGGCAGGGGCCGGATACTATTTGGGGGAATATTATGAACGACTGGCAAGATTTCTTGGGGCTACCACTTTGGTTTTGGTTGTTTGTTCTACCGACAGGCTTCATCGTCTTATGCGGCTTTATGGGTGAGCGGATGCAGATGTATCTTGAACCCATTTGGCAGGTTCTAAACCGTCTCTATCTTGCCAGCGGCGTTGTTGCCGCATGTTTTATGGTCATGATCCTATTGTTGATCGTGGCCCAAATGATTACCCGCTGGTCGGGTATTGCTTTTCCAGGGTCAACCGATTTCGCCGGTTATGCGATGGCCGCAACTTCGTTCTTTGCGCTGGCTTATGCGTTGAATAAGGGCGCCCACATTCGCGTGTCGATCTTTCTGAACATGAACACATTCACAAAAACTTGGATGGATGCCTTTGCCATGTTGATCGCTGCAGTAACGGCCACATATTTTGCGCGATACGCTGTGAAAACAAACTTCTTTTCCGAAATGCTGAATGACCGCACACAGGGTATGGATCAAGTTCCCGAATGGGTTTTGACGCCTTTTGGTATGTTGAAAACAGCCCCCTCGCAGTGGGGCGAACTTTGGGCCAATACGGGCAGCGATTGGGTGTTCACGCCGATTTGGTTGCCGCAACTGCCAATGTCCATCGGCACAACTTTACTGGCTATCGCCTTGTGGGATAATCTTTCGCGTCTGTTGGTGAACGGGCAAAGCAACATTGTTGGGGAGGCCGTAGAATGACCGAACTTTACGCAACCGTAATTTTTCTTTTTGTGCTGTTTTTCTTACTTGGTAGTTCGGTTTGGATCGGCTTGGCCCTGATGGGCGTGGCTTGGGTTGGCATGGAATTGTTCACCTCGCGCCCTGCAGGTGACGCGATGATTACCACCATCTGGACGGGCGCATCCAGTTGGACATTAACCGCCCTGCCGTTGTTCATTTGGATGGGTGAAATCCTGTATCGAACGCGGCTATCCCAAGATATGTTCCGTGGCCTTGCTCCGTGGATGCGTTGGCTGCCCGGTGGATTGCTGCACACCAACATCGCTGGCTGTACGATTTTCGCAGCGGTGTCTGGGTCGTCGGCCGCGACGCTAACCACAGTCGGCAAAATGTCGATCCCCGAACTTCGGGCGCGTGGTTATCCAGAATATATGATTATCGGAACATTGGCAGGGGCGGCGACGCTTGGTCTAATGATCCCACCGTCGCTGACGCTGATTGTGTATGGCGTGACAATTAACGAGTCGATTACAAAATTGTTTATGGCAGGTATTTTCCCTGGCCTCGTGCTAGCGACGCTGTTCATGAGCTATATTGTTGCCTGGCATTATGTTAAAAAAGATGAGCGGCCAGCGCCAGAACCCGCCATGACATTTCCCGAAATGTTCCGCGAAAGTCGCTTTCTGATCCCTGTTTTAGTCCTTGTATTTGCCGTCATCGGTTCAATGTATTTCGGCTGGGCAACGGCCACCGAAGCGGCGGCAGTGGGCGTTTTAGGGTCGCTTGGATTGGCCGCCGCCCAAAGGTCACTTGATTGGGCTACGTTTACCCAAAGTCTGATGGGCGCGACGCGCACGTCTGCAATGATCGCTTTGATCTTGATGGGCGCGGCGTTTCTTTCTCTTGCCATGGGCTTCACCGGATTGCCGCGCGCGTTGGCCGCATGGATCGACAGTATGAACTTGTCGCCGATTACGTTGATTGCCGCTTTAACGGTATTTTACATCGTTCTAGGCATGTTTTTAGACGGTATTTCGTCGGTGGTTCTGACGATGGCGATTGTGGAACCGATGATCCGTCAGGCTGGCATTGATGTGATTTGGTTCGGCATTTTTGTTGTCGTCGTGATCGAGATGGCGCAAGTGACGCCGCCAATCGGGTTTAACCTGTTTGTGTTACAAGGCATGACCAATCACGAGATTTCCTATATCGCCAAAACTGCCATTCCAATGGTTCTGTTGATGGTTGTTATGGTGATCATTCTTGTGGTTTGGCCGGAGCTTGCAACATGGTTGCCTAACAATATACGAACTACACCGGGGGGATAGGGTAGCCCCTGTGGGGGCCTTCCTTTTCGGTGTTAGACAGGGTAAATCTTCGCCAAAGGTGGCGGCGAGGGCGCGTGTGTAAAGATGAGCAAAACCGATTTAAGCGCGGCGTTGAAACGCTTTCCCAAAGCAGACCTAGGGGCGCATCAAACGCCAATCGACACCTTGCCGCGATTGGGTGCGCGACTGGGCATTGATTTGCAGGTTAAACGCGACGACACCCTTACACTTGCTATGGGCGGCAATAAAATCCGCCAACTTGAATATTACCTAGGACCAGCTTTTCAACAGGGTGCGGATACGGTTTTGATTACGGGTGCGGTGCAATCAAACTTCGTTCGCCTAACCACGGCTGCGGCACGAAAACTGGGCATGAAAGCAGTTGTTCAACTTGAAAACCGAGTGGATTTGCAAGACGTGTTTCATCAGGGCTCTGGTAATGTGCTGTTGGATCATCTTCTGGGCGCGGAAATCCACCATTTTCCAGAGGGCGAAAATGAGGCGGCAGCAGATGCAAACCTTGACCGTCTAGCAGACCGACTTAGGGCTGAGGGCCGCAAGCCCTATGTGATCCATCTGGGTATCGAGCATCCGCCAACCGGTGGACTTGGCTATGCCGAATGTGCAGCGGAATGTTACACGCAAATTCAAACAACTGGTGACGCGCCCGACTTGGTTGTGATCGCGTCTGGCAGTGGGTTGACCCATGCGGGGTTCCTAAGTGGCGCCCGTGCGGTGGGTTGGGATGTACCGGTTTACGGAATTTGTGTGCGCCGGGATGCGGCCCAACAACGGGCCCGGATCATCCGTCGTGCGGGCGAGATTGATAGACTTTTGGGTTGTGGCACTTCTGTGGCTGAAACCGAGGTCATGGTTGATGATACAACACTTAACCCGGGTTATGGTCAGATGAACGAACAAGTTGCTGATGCTATTGGGTTTGCTGCGCGCGACGAAGCATTGTTGCTTGATCCGGTTTACACGGGCCGTGCAATGGCCGGGTTAATTTCCCTGATCAAGCAAGGTGTAATCATGCAAGGGCAGAAGGTTTTGTTCATCCATACGGGCGGCACACCGGCGATATTTGCCTATCAAACAGACCTGATGGCGCGATTGAACAAGGCAGAAAAACCATGACAAACCTTCCCGTCGAGCTGATCGAGGTCCCGTATCCCCTGATGGCGCATCTTGGGTTTCGTATGATCGACTGGGCGCCGGATTTCGCCCGTTTCGAACTGCCGCTCGAACATCATCTGATGAACCGCTATGGCATCCCGCACGGCGGAGTTTATGCGACTTTGTTAGATACGGTCATGGGGTATTGCGGCTGTTACACGGGTTCTGCTGAAAACAAGCGCATGGCGATGACGCTCTCTTTGAACGTCAACTTCCTGTCTCGGCCAAAAGGGAAATTGCTGATTGCAACGGGCAATCTAACCGGCGGTGGCCGCAAAACCTTCTTTGCTGAAGGGTTGGTGGTTGACGAAACAGGCGAACGCATCGCGACGGCGACCGGAGTGTTCAGGTATCGGTCAGCGTTGTAGAATTATCAGCGCGGTCCACATCAACAATCATATCGGCGAAGACATCTACTATTTTGTGTTTCAGGATTTTACCAGTAGGGGCGGCTGGAAAACCGTCGACGATAAACACATGTTGCGGGATTTTATATGCAACCAGATGATCTTGAAGCCATGTTTTAATCACTTCTTGCGTGATGTTTCCGGTTGTTATGATAAATGCCAAGACCTGTTCGTTGCCCTTAACCACACGCCCGACCACAGCGGCCTGCAGTATATCGGGATGCCTAGTTAGCATCGCCTCGACCTCAGGTGGATAGACGTTAAAGCCTGACCTAATAATCAGCTCTTTCTTTCGGCCAACGATAAAAAGTGCGCCGTCTGGACCAATGCGAGCCAAATCGCCACTGTTAAAAAAACCGTCAGGTCGGATTGCCTCGTTCGTGGCAATTGGATTGCGATAATAGCCTTTCATGATGTTCGGCCCGCGGATTAACAACTCGCCGATCC
>JBLHMX010000150.1:0-6854 GCA_047622625.1 Paracoccaceae bacterium
GTTACGAGCCGAGCCGTAGCGGGTAAATTCTTCCGGTTTTGCGTCGACGCCAGCCCTGTGCAACAGGTCTTTCAGATTTTCTAAATGTTCCGCGCGCATTTCCTTTTTCTCGCAATCCGCACCTAAACTTTTGACAGAACCGCGTACAAACAATTGCGCTTCGTAACAACTGTCGCCAAGCGCGTCTCCAGCATCACCGCAAACAACCAGACTGCCCGATTGCGCCATAAAGGCAGACATATGTCCGATATTTCCGTGAACTACGATATCGATACCCTTCATGGAAATGCCGCAGCGAGACGAGGCGTTTCCCTTAATCACCAGCAATCCGCCGTGGCCTGTCGCACCGGCATATTGGCTGGCATCGCCTTCGATCACGACCGTGCCGGACATCATGTTTTCAGCAACACCTGGACCAGCCGAGCCATGTACATGCACCGTCGCCTGTTTGTTCATACCGGCGCAATAATAGCCAGCAGAGCCTTTGATATTGACCTTAATCGGTGCATCCACGCCTACAGCAATCGCGTGACTGCCTTTGGGATTGATAACTTCCCATGCGGTTTGGTTGGCGTTGTCTTTTTCAGCATAAAGAGCCGAATTTAACCCGCGCAATCCCTGAGCTTCCAAATCATAAGTCTGCATATCAATGGCTCCAAAAATAGACGGTTGCGGGTTCAGGTTCCCAGACCTTTGCATCTTCGATCCCGGGTAGGTTGACCAAAGCGCGGTATTCCGAACCGAAAGCAACGTATTGATCGGTTTCCGCCATCACCGCCGGTTTGCAAGCGATTTGATCGCGCACCACACCAAAGCCGTCTTTGGTGCCGACAACAAAGGTGAAAAACCCGTCAAGATCGTCGATTGATCCTTCAAGCGCTTCGCCCAAAGTGCTGCCATTTTGCATTTTCCAGGTTAGATAGGCCGCGCCGACTTCGGTGTCATTTTCAGTTTCAATGGAGATGCCTTCGCGTTGCAATTCACGGCGCAGATTGTTGTGATTGGACAATGAGCCATTATGCACGAGGCATTGATCTGGGCCTGTCGAATATGGATGCGCGCCCAGCGTTGTAACGGCGGATTCGGTGGCCATTCTGGTGTGGCCAATGCCGTGTGTGCCAGACATGTTTTTTAGATCGAAACGACTGGCTACATCTTCCGGCTGACCCACTTCTTTGTAGATTTCAACTGTGTCGCCAACGCTCATCACCCGAATACCAGGGCGTAATTCGTGCAAAGCTTCCCGCGCCTGTTGAAGCTTGTCTGAGGCCAGTTCTAAAACCGCATGGGTGTCTTTTGTCCGCATTGTTACATTGGTGTCGACGGCTTGGCCTAGTTCTACATCAAGGTTTACAAAATCTTCCGCGGCTGCGCCCGATTGAACCGTTAATTTGGACATTCCGTCGGTATCGGACCCATAGATTGCGATACCAGCACTATCAGGCCCGCGATCCGACATGATAATCAACATTTCTGTCAACATCTCGCCAAGTTTCGGCTCCAACGACTTGTCTTTCAAAAATAATCCAACAATTCCGCACATGGCTGGGCTCCAATTCGTTTCCCTGCCTAGTTTTTAGCATTTTGCTGAATTCATTTCAACCTACGTGAAAAAATATTCCTGTTAGGCAAGGCAAAGAATGCCCAGCACCCTTAAGGCGGCAGCCAGCATCATCGTTTATGATGAACGTGGATACGAGATGATCGAAAGATAACGAGCGGGAAGGCGGATCAATTGCTCCGGGCCATGCGGGCAATCAGCATCAAAGAAAAGAGTGTCGCCAGGTTTAAGGCGGTAAACCTGATCGCCGTGGCGGTACCCAACCTCGCCTTCAAGAACATACAACATTTCGACGCCAGCATGCTGAAAGGCGGGAAACACATCAGAGGTCGAATCAAGCGTAATCAAATAGGGCTCAACAATCACCCCGCTTGAGTTTTCGACCAAATGACCAAGTAAATTGTATTGATGCCCAGCCCGCGTGCCTTTTCGATCAATCTCAACACCTGCACCAGCTTTCGTGTGAACAGCATGGCGGCGCTCTTCAAACTTTCGCATAAACGCAGTGATCGGCACGCTCAGTGCATTGGCAAGAGCTTGCAAAGTCGTAAGAGACGGTGACGTATTGCCGTTTTCAATTTTCGACAACATACCAATTGAAAGGCCGGTTTTGGCCGCAAGTTCCGTAACCGTAATGTTTTGTTGGTGCCTGAACGCCCGAACTTCCAGGCCTATCGCGACCTCTAAAACATTTTCATGCTCATTGGCAGCGCTGTGCGGGTCTTGGTTAAGTGTTGATTCTGTGGCAGTGGAATTCATTTTTCTTCCACCCTTACTGGACCGACTTTGATTATTGTGTCGTGCAACGTCTTTCTGCTTCTTCCAAAGCAGCGGTAAAACCGAGCAAGGAAAAGGTATCTTCGGTTGTAGTTCCACGTGACGAAGTTGCAGTTAAAACTGCTGATGCACCGCGCTTCATAGATGTCGCAATTTTTGTATCTTCAACGTCCGAAGCGGGCCATGCCCATTCACCATCGACGAATAGCTCGTAACTTGCTGACCCAACCCGCATGTTGACAGTTGTGCCTTCACGAAACGTATAGCCGCCAGTAAACGAGATCTCGCCCGATACATTCGTACCAGGGCGATATGCAACAAAGAACAAAATATCGCCGCGGTTAACCGCAACGATCTTGCCGTCTTTTGTATTCACCGTGCCTTTTGGGGCCGAGACGACCCAGCATTCCGTTGGATTATCTTCGACAAAAATGCTCCAGTCGGTTTTGGCGTCAACGCGGTTTGTGGACTCTTGCGCGCTGGCGACCCCGAAGGTTCCTATCGCTGTCGCAAAGACGCCAAATATGATAGTCGAAAATTTTGCCATTCTACTCACAGCCTCCAGCTGTCTACTGCCTCTGTCCATCTGGGTGATTGGCTCGTTTACCGATGCTCTGACTACCCGTATTGGCGTATACAATTACTATAGCCGACAGTCTAACGCAGAATTCCCTATTTTCCAGCCCCATTTGCGGATTTCCGCGCAAGAGATACGAAACTACGTAATCGCCGTTTGGGGCTGGCGATCAAAAGCGATCTGAACCAAGGTCAAATAGCCTAGCCGAAAAAGGAATATCCAATGGAAGACGCGGAAAAATTGGTCGAGATTTGGCGCGGTCCAATTCTGGAAAGCGTTCATCGCGGTCATGCGGTGATTTGTGATGCCAAGGGCGAGATACGCGCAAGCTGGGGAAACCCTGACTTGGTGTTTTTACCGCGTTCATCCAGCAAAATGTTGCAGGCCTTGCCGTTGATTGAAAGCGGTGCTGCGGCTGATTTGAAATTATCGTCGGAGTATTTGGCGTTATCTTGCGCTTCTCATTCCGGCGCAGCAATTCACACAGACCGGGTGGCTAAGTGGATTGCAGCAATCGGTAAGTCTGATGATGATTTTCGATGCGGCCCGCAAGAACCTTCAGATATTGCGGCGCGTGACGGTCTGGTACGGACAAGCGCACAACCTTGCCAAATCCACAACAATTGCTCGGGCAAACACACCGGTTTCTTAAGTGTGTCACGCCATCTGGGTGCTGGGCCTGAATATATCGACCCTTCCCATCCCGTGCAGATGGCAGTCCGCGAGGCGTTCGAAGAAATGACCGGCCTACAAAGCCCAGGCTTCGGTATCGACGGTTGCTCGGCCCCAAATTTTGCCACCACACTACAAGGCATGGCGCGCGCGATGGCGAAGATGGCGGCGGGTGAAACCGGCAGTAAAGCACGTGATATGGCAGCGGAACAGCTTGTAAGCGCAATGGCCAAGCATCCTGATCTTGTGGCCGGCGAAGGCCGTGCCTGTACAGAATTGATGCGTGCAACGGGCGGCAAAGCGTCGATCAAAACAGGCGCCGAGGCGGTTTATGTAGCGATTATTCCGGTGCTTGGTTTGGGCGTAACCGTCAAAATCGAAGATGGCGGCACAAGGGCGGCCGAGGCAGTGATTGCAGCGCTTTTGGTTCAACTGGAAGTGCTGGACGCAGACCATCCGGTGGCGAAAAAATATATGTTTGGTCCAATTACCAATCGAAATGAAATCGCCACCGGGCGTTTTAGGGTTTTGATCTAAAACTCTGCAGGCGCCAGCATCCTAGCCAAATGATCAAGGCCATCTTGGCCTAGACGGCCTTCCAATATCTGATCTAGGTCAGCAAATTGTTGCCGCGCACGTGACATCAGGCGCTCACCTTCACGGGTGAATTGTATGATTTTTTGGTTGCCAAACTCGGGATGCATTGTTGTTTCAAGCCAGCCTATTTGGGATAAGTCCTTGACCGATTTATGAATGGCCTGACGGGTCACCCCAAGACGCCGCGCCAATTCCGAAGCGTGGTTCACCCCGCAATCAAGTTCGCCCATAAATGTCAGCTGGTTGACCGTAAGCTCGGTAAATCCGTCTTGGCGCAAGCCCGTGATTAGCCACCCAACCATTCGCGTTTGAAAGTCAGCAAGCTGGCGGATCAATTTCAGTGACCGACTGTCAACTAGATCAAAGCCGCCATGGCGTGATGTTGTCAATGCAGTTGACAAGATGGATTTCCCTAGATAGTTGTCAATTAAGTTTACAAGAACGCAGGGAACCCGCAATGCTAAAAACTGTCTTAATCGCCAATGCCGCATCTTGTGCCCTATTTGGGGTCGTTTTCCTAACCATCGCTGGGTCTGTGGCCACATTTTTGGGTGATCCACCCTTCTGGTTGTTACAAGTTCTTGGGGCCGGTTTGTTATTCAACGCCGCACATTTGATTTATGCCGCCCGGCAAAACCGGCCCAACTCAAAACTGGTTCTGTATTTTACACTTGGTGACGCGCTTTGGGTGTTGGCAACGGCCGGCCTGATCGCAACAGGAACTTGGATCACCACCAGCCCAGGAATAGCCGCGGCAATCGCTGTTGGTGCCTATGTTGGGCTTTGTGGAATTGGCCAGTGGCGCGCGATTTCTAGTCGGGCACCGCAGGCAGTAATCTAACGTCCCGGCGTGGGAACGGGATTTCAATTTCAGCAGCCTTCAGGGCATCCCAGAGCGCCAGATAAACATTGCCGCGAACATTCGTCAGGCCCTTAGACGGGTCGCGTATCCAAAACCGTAGAACAAAATCAATCGAACTATCGCCCAGCTCAACCACATGGCACACTGGCGCCGGGTTTGAGATAATGCGATCCACCGTCAAAGGTGCTGCTGCAGCGACTTTTTTCACTTGATGTGGATCGCTGTCGTAACTAACGCCAAAATTTATGTCGAGCCGCACGAGGTCACTTGAGTGGGACCAGTTCACAACCTTGTTGGTAATCAAGTCTTCATTCGGGATAAGAAACTCAGTGCCGTTGCGGGTCAGCACAGAAACATATCGCGCGCCAAGTGAACTGATCCAGCCAAACGTGTCATCAATTGAGATTACATCGCCAGGCTTAATGGATTTATCCAGCAACAGGATCACACCTGACACCAAGTTTGAAATGACCTTTTGCAAACCAAAACCAAGGCCCAGACCAATTGCGCCCGTCAAAACCGTTAGACTGGTCATGTCAAAACCAACGGATTGAAGACCAACAGTCAAGGCAACGCCGTAAACGAAAAGTTGCAGCGCCTTGATAGACAGAACCTGCATTGATGGCGACATATCATCGATCATGCCGATGCGATGGGCCGCGGTATTGGAAACAAGCCGAGCGCCGGCCATAAGGGCGAAAAGTACAACAACAACTTTAAGAACAACCAGTGCTGAAAGTCTGGTCGCACCAATATCCAAAGCGAATTCATCAAGAACTGTCGCGGCGAAATCGGTTAAACCAAGAATGTTCAGTGTCACAAACACCCAAGCGGCCCAACGCACTATGCGCCGCAGCGAGCGATTGCGCATCAATCTGGTCGCAATCGAAATCAACAACCAAGCAGTCGCGAGTTCAGCTACTAGGCCGATAAGATAACTGCGCGAAGGCCAAGTGGTTTCACGCATGATGTAAACCAATGTCCATGCAACAATCACAAAAGCAATCGACCGAATACGTTGGTTTAGTAGTAATAATACACGTAGTTGCCATTTTGGCCGGCCTTCAAGCGTGCGCATCCAATTGTTCATACGACCGGTGATCAACAACGACACCAATTGTCCGAAGCCCAAAATCCCAATAAGAATAGCGATCTGATAAAGGCGCCAAGGCTGGATCAGGCCAATTCCGAAATTTTTGAACTGCGACAGGATCGCCTGAAACTGGTCGATTGTTACTGGATCGATTTGTGGTTCCAAAGGGGCCTCCTAATGCGCAATGCCATTCTGGCACAGCGATATGCACCTGAGCAAGCAATTGCGCCCCTTGATAGAGCGGCATGGGCGCGATATGTGGGCACAAAGTCACCGAAAACGCCAAGCCATCACAAGGGTCTGATCATGTCCGCGCCAAAAACACTTTATGACAAAATCTGGGATGCGCATGTGGCGCAAGAAGAAGCCGACGGGACGTGCTTGCTGTATATCGACCGACATCTGGTTCACGAAGTAACATCTCCCCAAGCCTTTGAAGGCCTGCGGTTGGCGGGGCGCAAAGTTCGTAACCCCGAAAAAACCATCGCCGTACCAGATCATAATGTGCCAACTACACTTGATCGTGCCAACGGCATTGAAAACGAAGAAAGCCGTATTCAGGTTGAAGCTTTAGATAAAAATGCCAAAGATTTTGGTGTGGTCTACTATCCGGTGAACGATATTCGCCAGGGTGTTGTTCATATCGTCGGGCCAGAACAAGGGTGGACTTTACCAGGCATGACAGTGGTTTGCGGCGATTCACATACAGCAACGC
>JBLHMX010000151.1:0-6852 GCA_047622625.1 Paracoccaceae bacterium
TCGCCTCAAACACAGTCGCAACAAACAACAATAATCAAAGCTTAATCAAGACCAGAACAATGTCGGCCTAACGGCCAACATGCGCTTTGGCACGCTTCGGCTAGATGACAAGCACGCCCACAAAAGCGCACGACAAACGATAACTCAGTGGACCAGTTTTACGCCGCGACTTGGTCCCTTTTTACTCTGCGATTGACACCCCAACCTCCCCGAACGCACCCAAAACAATTCCTTAACCATTCTCCACTAAAACCACTCGCGACGTCACAAGATGGTTTGGTTCTGGACACAACAGTAAACACCGCTTCAGAACCGCCGAGAAAACCGTATAGATCGCTTTGGTGCAGGCTTCACACACCTGTTCGGCATATAACCGCAACGGTGGGCCCGCCATTTGTTTTCTTAGAAACCCTGATCTGAATGACCTACGCCCTAAACGGTTGTCGGGCGCGTAAAACTGCGTGCAACATCTGTCAAATCACCGCAACAATTCCGCCAATTGCAGGCCAACTTGCACGCGGTGATCAAGCCGATCAAAACGTACAGGCCCGCCGACCTCTCCACGTACCGCCGTAATCGCCGCTAGATAGTTGGCATAAAACGGTTGGCTGTTGATCGCCGCTAACACCAGCGCACCACTGGGGTTCAGGGTTTTGTTAATTTCGGCCAATAAGCCGCCATAGGCCTCTAAATCGCGTTTTTGTTCGACCTGCAAGGCGGTTTGTACAAGGGATTGTTCAACATCCAACAATTCACGGGTCAGGTTAGGGTTGCCAGCATATCCCGCCCGCAGTCGCGCTGCAGTCACGGTCGCACGCTGTTCCAATGACGCGCTTAACCGCGCTAGAAACGCCCAGGTTTCAGGCGAATAGGTCTGCTGTTGCGCCGGCGAATAAAGGGCAGCCAATCCAGCAGTTGTCATCGCCGCCACGCCGAAAAACGCTGTGCGGTCGCCAAATTCACGGTGCAACGTCAGATAAAATGTTGTGCGCGCGCAAAACCCCCGCCGCAAATCGGCAGAAAAATCCGGCAGCGCGGCCTGTGCATTCTTGTCAAAATTGACACGTTGGTGGCAAACCACAGCCCGACCTTTCCAATTCCAGCCCAATGGATTGGGCGGCGCGCTTGCACTGCACGCCACCATCAACAGACAGATCGTTGGCAGAAATGTGATTTTGAAAAGACGGTGTATCGCAAGTTTCCTTTGGCTGGAATTTTGCAATATCCGTTGCACACAGAATACACAAAAGCTAGGCTTGGGCCATGTTTACCATTGAACACGAATTCGACGCCAGCGTTGTCACCTTAGTTGACGACGGGGAAAAACCCTTGCTTGAAGACATCACAATTGCCGCCTTTGCGTCTTGTGTCACGGTCGAGCAATATGATGAACGATTGGATCGCGTCCAAAAGGTGACGCTTTCGATGGCTCAACTGCGTGATTTGCATGCGGCACTTGATCTGCCGGAAGGCTCGTATCAATTTCAACGCGACGCATAGTCAGCAGCCAATCTTAGATTTGTTAAGGTCCTGCGCAGCCTTCTATCGGCATAGACGCAACACCTGTTGCAATCTTGTCATGCCGCTATAACCCAAGCCCGGCAAATATGGTAGCATTCCACGAACCTTTAGAAACGCTGCTGCTATGTTAACCATCTGCCCATTAAGTCAGGCACCAGATGCCCGCACGACCTGTATCAATTGGACCGATGCAGAATGGGGTGCAATTGCGCGATTTGCCCCAGAAGATTGGGAAGCGGAAATATCAAGGATCGAAGGCCATCCGGTAGACGAGGTGTTTGTCGCCTTCAAAAACGAGGCACCTGTTGGCATGGCCTGGATTCTTGAACACGAAGGTGTCGAAAGCCACGCACATTTAAGCCCTTGGCTGTCAAGTTTGGTGGTTGATCCGGACCACCGCAATCAGGGGATAGCAGCAGCTTTGATCCGGCATGTGGAAGATTACGCAGCCCTTGGTGGCGACGATCACTTGTTTTTACTGACCCACACACCTGCGGTCTATTTCACCAAAGGTTGGGAGGTGCATGACACTGCCCCCTTAGGCCGGGGTCATGTTTTCGTGATGCAAAAAGCCTTACCCGAAAACGATCAACAACCAGACGATTAGCGCATTAATGGCTGCAAGTGCGACCACCGCGCTGCCGATGTCTTTGGCTTTCTTACTCAGCGGGTGCTGTTCGGTTGAAAAACGATCAATCGTGGTTTCAATGGCGGTGTTTGCCAATTCGGCGACCAATATCATTAAGCCAAACCCGATGATCACAGCGCGCTCTAATCCACTTAGGTCAAGCGAAACGGCCAAAGTTGCAGACAAGATGTTGGCCAGGGTCCATTGCCTAAAATTCGGCTCAGTTTCCCAAGTCGCTTTGACACCGGCCATCGACCAGATACCCGCATTCCAAACACGCGTGAACTGTCGTTTCCAAAACTCCACCATATTGTAATTCGCTTTCAATCCATTCGTCCCTGAAGTTATGTTAACCAAGCACAACATCAGAGGCAAACTATGAAACAAACTGGCTTTTTTTGGGATGAGAAATGTTTTTGGCATGCTGGCGGGAATTTCGCCCTGACCATGCCGTTAGGTGGCAATGTTCAACCTTTAGCTTCGGGTGGATTGCCGGAAAATCCAGAAACCAAGCGGCGTTTGAAAAACCTGATGGATGTAACCGGTTTGATGGACGAGCTTGCATGCAAAAGTGCAGAGCCAGCAACAACAGAAGATTTGGCCCGCATTCATCCTGCCGCCTATTTGGCGCAATTCAAGGAAATGTCAGATGCAGGCGGCGGCGAGCTGGGTTTACGCACGCCGTTTGCGCAAGGAGGGTACGAAATCGCGGCGCTGTCTGCAGGGCTTACGAAAGCCGCGCTTTTAGCGGTGTTGCGAGGTGATCTAAAGAACGCTTATGCCTTGTCGCGCCCACCCGGCCATCACTGCCTACCGGACTACCCCAATGGATTTTGTCTATTAGCCAACGTCGCCATTGCCATCGAGGCGGCGCGAGCCCTGGGATTGGGTAAACGGTTTGCTGTATTGGACTGGGATGTGCATCATGGCAACGGCACCGAAGCCATATTCTATGAGCGCGATGACGTGTTAAGTATTTCGATGCACCAAGACCATAACTACCCGCTTGATAGCGGTGATATATCAGACAAGGGTAGGAATTCAGGGGACGGGCATAACATTAACATTCCTTTGCCACCTGGTTGCGGCGACGCGACTTATTTGGCGGCAATGGACCTTGTAGCCCTCCCGGCGATCCGCGCCTTTGCGCCAGATGTAATTATTATCGCCTGCGGCTTTGACGCATCGCCGTTTGATCCATTGGCACACATGTTGGTGACAGCGGATGGTTTTCGCCAGATGACCAGCCGTGTGATGGATTTGGCCAACGAAATCTGTGAGGATAAATTAGTGATGGCGCATGAAGGCGGCTATTCAGAAGCTTACGTTCCATTTTGTGGCCATGCGGTGATTGCTGAAATGGCTGGCAGCTCAATCGATGCCGGTGATCCACTTTTAGCGGCGGTAAATGCCCGCCAACCCAATGCACGAATGCAGGCGTTCCATCGGGAAATTCTGGACGAATTTGTTATGCATTTTGGGTTGGGCTCGGATTGAAAAACCGGATAAAACCTGCTGGCAATAAGGCCCGGTCTCTGCCGTTCTAAGTAGTTCCACGCATTGACAGTCAAAAGGCAAAAGCCCAAACAAAGCCAACATCTCAACCATCTTTCGAACTTGGGGAAAGACATGAAAAAAGTCTACAAAACCGCCGCTGACGCCCTTGATGGGGTTTTGTTTGACGGCATGCACATCGCCGCTGGCGGGTTTGGCCTGTGCGGCATTCCTGAACTGCTGATCGCCGCGATCCGCGAGGCTGGTACAAAAGATTTGACGATTGCAAGCAACAACGCTGGCGTCGATGGTTTTGGCCTTGGGGTGCTTTTAGAAAGCCGTCAGGTCAAGAAAATGCTGTCCTCTTATGTGGGAGAGAACGATGAGTTCATGCGCCAGTATCTTTCTGGCGAACTAGAACTGGAATTCAACCCGCAAGGCACATTGGCAGAACGCATGCGCGCCGGGGGTGCTGGTATTCCAGGGTTTTACACACAAACTGGT
The DNA here is from genome assembly GCA_047622625.1 of Paracoccaceae bacterium. Lineage (GTDB taxonomy): Bacteria > Pseudomonadota > Alphaproteobacteria > Rhodobacterales > Rhodobacteraceae > UBA5972. The sequence goes on from JBLHMX010000151.1 coordinate 4,148, forward strand.
GTTGGCACGGTGATTGCAGAAGGCAAAGAAGAAAAAGAGTTTGACGGCAAACGATACATTCTTGAACGCGGCATCGTTGCAGATCTGTCGATTGTCAAAGCCTGGAAGGGCGACACAATGGGCAACCTGGTTTACCGCAAAACTGCGCGCAACTTTAACCCACCAGCGGCCACTTGCGGCAAAATCTGTATCGCGGAAGTCGAAGAATTGGTTCAACCCGGACAGCTTGATCCCGACATGATCCATACGCCCGGCATTTACGTGCACCGGATCATTCAAGGCGATCACGAAAAACGCATCGAACAACGCACAGTAAGAGAGGGTTAAGATCATGGCATGGGATCGCAATCAAATGGCTGCGCGCGCGGCACTTGAATTAGAAGACGGCATGTATGTGAACCTTGGCATCGGTATCCCGACGCTGGTTTCAAACTATATCCCTGAAGGTGTCGACGTGACGCTGGAAAGTGAAAATGGTATGTTGGGTATCGGCCCTTTTCCAACGGAAAACGAAGTTGATGCTGACCTGATTAATGCGGGCAAGCAAACCGTGACTGAGCTGGCGGGCACGTCTTATTTTAGCTCCGAGCAATCATTTGCGATGATCCGTGGCGGTAAAATCGCAATGGCCATTTTGGGCGCGATGGAAGTTGCGGAAAATGGCGATCTGGCGAACTGGATGGTGCCGGGCAAACTGGTCAAAGGCATGGGTGGCGCTATGGACTTGGTCGCTGGTGTTGGCCGCGTGGTCGTGCTGATGGCGCAGGTTGACAAAAAGGGCAATTCCAAGCTTTTGAAATCTTGCACGCTGCCCCTAACTGGTGCTGGTGTCGTTGACCGCATCATTACAGAACTGGGCGTTTACGACGTGGTTGAAGGCGGCTTAAGGCTGTTGGAAATGGCGGATGGCGTAACCCTTGCAGATATCGAAGCCGCAACCGAAGCGACGTTGGTTTGAGCGACACAGACCAACCCGAGGGCGCATTAACCATTCGCACCGTCGCAATGCCCGCCGACACAAATACCGCAGGCGACATTTTTGGCGGCTGGGTGTTAAGCCAGATGGATTTGGCCAGTGGTAATGCAGCGGCGGAACACGCGCGCTCGCGTGTGACCACAGTCGGTATCGAAGCAATGTCGTTTCTGAAGGCCGTGCATGTAGGTGATATTCTGTCAGTCTATTGCCGTGTGATCCGCGTTGGTAAAACCTCAATGGCAGTCGAAGTAGAAGCATGGGTACATCGCCGACTTAGCCGGCGTTTGCTAAAAGTCACAGATGGCGTGTTCACCTTCGTTGCGCTTGATGAGGACGGTCAGAAGTTAAAAGTGCCGCAACTAGATTGAAGATATAAGCCTACCCGCGCTCAGACCCCTGCCTTGACCAGTGTTGGGCATCAGTCACCTACAAAGGTCTTGTGACTGCTGCCGCGAACCAAACGACTGCCTATCGTTTCCAAAAACCAAACAATAACCCCAAAATACCCGATATTGCGCTAATTCTGGTCATTATTCTGCCCAATTCGACCCCTAGCACTCAACTTATGGTGGGACCAACAGGCATGCGTACGTCGATATTCATATTCGTTATCTTTATGATATCGGCGGCGCTTGCCTTGTGGGCGGCAAGCGGCGAGGACATTTGGCATCAGGTTTTGATGTTAAGCTTTGCGCAGGTCGCAATCTTGTTGCTTCTTTCCCTTGGAAATTACGGCCTGCGGGCTTTGCGCTGGCATCTATACACCCACGCGCTTGGGGCAGGCACGGGCTTACCCGCAACGTTTCGCCATTATTTCGGTGGCTTTGCCATGACGATGACGCCCGCAAAAATCGGAGAAGTTGTTCGTTTACGTTGGGTCGCGAATGAAACTGGCAAGCGGTTGGAAACACTGGCGCCGTTAATACTTGTTGATCGCGCAGGGGATCTGGCATCAACCGGACTTCTATTAGCGATTGCATTGGCTTTTGGGGCAACAGGCATCACAGGTGGGCTGCCGGTGGCTTTACTGGCTTTAATCGGCGCGATGATCGCAACGCGCCCCGCCCTATTTGCCGCCTTTATCAACACAACCTACCGACTGATCGGTCGAAAGCCGCGCCTGTTTGTACGCACGCGCCGGGCCGCACGGTCATTACAGGTGTTTTCAGCGGCCAAAATCCTGATCCCGGCGTTAACTCTGGGTCTCATCGGCTGGTTCGCCGAGGGCTTTGCGTTTTATCTGCTTCTCGATTGGATGGGGGCAAATGTCCCTATGTGGACCGCCGTGTCGATTTTTCTATTCTCAATGATGACCGGCGGGGCTACGGGTGCGCCCGGTGGTATTGGCGGTGCCGAGGCAGCCATGCTGGCCCTATTATCCATTCAAGGTGTGCCGCTTGAAATCTCAATCCCGGCCACAGCCATCATTCGCATCACCACACTTTGGTTCGCAATTGCAATCGGGTTGATTATTTTCCCCTTTGCTGAAGGCATCGCAACAAGGAATTCTCATGCGCTGGAAAACCGCTGAAACAACCGGCTGGGGCCGGGTACTAAAAGCCAAGGCCGATATGGCACGACCTGAAAAGCTGTCGACGTTACGCGACAGTTGGAAAAACGGTGTGGCCCCGGCGATTGGCAATCTGCGCTCCTACGGTGACGCCGCGTTAAATGATCGTGGTCGCACGATCAATATGACCCGGCTTGACCGGTTGATCTCATTTGATCC
>JBLHMX010000152.1:0-6849 GCA_047622625.1 Paracoccaceae bacterium
AAAGCTTGCGAACCGACGACGGCAGGTTTGAAAACCTGCCGGACTTTCCTTTTGCGCCGAATTACATCGACGATCTTGAAGGCTATGCGGGTCAGCGCATTCATTATCTGGATGAGGGCGGGCAGGGCGGTGACCAACCCACCTATCTTTGCCTGCACGGCGAGCCAACCTGGAGCTATCTTTACCGTCGCATGATCCCGGAATTCACAGGTTCTGGTGGCCGCGTAATCGCGCCTGATCTGTTAGGGTTTGGTCGGTCCGATAAGCCGATTTCCGACGATGACTATGGCTTTCATTTTCACCGCGACATGCTGCTAGCTTTGATTGAACGACTTGATTTAAAGAACATCACTTTGGTTGTGCAAGACTGGGGCGGGATTCTAGGCCTGACTTTGCCAATGGAAATGCCCGAACGGTTCTCGCGGTTGATAATCATGAATACGGTTCTGGCTGTGGGCAAAACCGCAGGCGAAGGGTTTGCCAATTGGCGGTCTTATGTGGCGGCCAATCCTGATCTTCCGATCGGGCGGATTATGCAGCGATCTTGTCCGCATTTAACCAAAGCCGAGATTGCCGCATATGATGCGCCTTGGCCTGACACGACTTACAAGGCGGGTGTGCGTCGCTTTCCAGCAATGGTGATGACAGAACCGGATATGGAAGGCGTTGAAACCAGCAAGCGCGCGTTAAAATTTTGGCGCGATGATTGGCTGGGCGACAGCTTTATGGCCATTGGTATGCAAGACCCAGTGATTGGTCCTGCGCTGATGGGGTGGATGCAGGGTAATATCCGCAACTGCCCGGAACCCTTGCGTTTGGAAGATGCTGGGCATTTTGTGCAGGAATGGGGGGACCAAGTGGCACAGGCGGCGATGGCGCATTTTAACCAAAAATGAAAACCACGCTGACGAAGACCACTAGCCAGAATGCCATGCCAATAAGGGCGTAGTGGGCGCGAATGCCAATGCGCCGAGCCAGATAATAGATCAGCGCTAATAGCCCGAACACCAGTGCATTTTTTCCAATGCCGTTGCCGCGCATATCAATATTCATCATGTCCATTGAATATAAGAGCGCCAGAAGCGGCACCCAGATAACCAGAGGATAAACAAAAAATGCCAGCATAGCTTGGCGGCGGTTAGCGCGGATATCAGTTGCTTCAGCAAAAGATCTAGCTCGATTTTCACCGATTACCGGATTCAGGGAACGGTCGCGCAATGGAGACAATAGAAAAGCCCAAAATACCCAAAGACTTAGGCCGATCAGCCCGAGACTCAGCAATGCAAAAAGTCCATCCAACAGCAGAAAACTTGAGTTAGATCCGCTACTTACTAAATGCTCCCAATCCCGATAATACCAAAGTGGCCCTTTGATCAACGCAAAGTAGGCAGCGATCAACCAGAACGCCGAAATTACAGCCCCTAGGAACAACGCACCCTTGTCTCTAATCAGAACTTTGGTGTCGCAATCTGGACAGTTGAATAACTGTCCTTTCTTGGTGCCGCCAGGTGATCCGACGCCTGACAATAAGGATGACGCGACCATGTGTTCACTGCCGCAATGATAACACCGCCTCAAGTCAGTATATGCGTGTGCGGCATGTTCTGAGGTTTCCGTTTCGTATGGAATATCAAGCCTCCGTCAGCGATTTTCCCTAAATGCAATATGCACAGCACCATACATCAACACAATCCAAGACGCATATCACAGGTTGGTGCTTTTGACCTTGAATTCCCCATACTTTAGGGCCATTTAGGCCTCGCACAAGACATCTTGTGCCTTTGTATTAAAACTCGGAGAAAACATGGCTAAGGAAGAACTACTCGAATTTCCAGGTGTCGTGATCGAGCTTCTGCCAAACGCGACCTTCCGGGTAGAGCTTGAAAACGGCCACGAAATCATTGCCCACACGGCTGGCAAAATGCGTAAAAACCGCATTCGTGTGCTTGCGGGCGATAAGGTGCAGGTTGAAATGACACCTTATGATCTGTCCAAAGGACGGATCAATTACCGTTACAAATAAAAACTGATGCGCTTGATCCTTGGTTCCGGCTCGCCTAGACGGCTTGAACTGCTGGCGCAGATCGGTGTTGTGCCCGATGAGGTTCGCCCCCCTGACATTGACGAAGACCCGCTGAAATCAGAACTACCACGCCCTTATTGTGTGCGCGTGGCACGCCAAAAGGCACTGGCTACGGAAGTTGGTTTGGATGAACTGGTTCTATGTGCAGATACCACAGTGGCCCTTGGCCGTCGCATTTTGGGCAAGCCCCAAGACGCTGCCGATGCGGTGCGCATGTTGCACTTGATGTCCGGTCGTCGGCATAAGGTCATCACAGCAATGGCCGTGCGAAACAACGAACGCATGTGGCAGCGGGATGTGGTGACCAGCGTTCAAATGAAGCGCCTGTCAGACGAAGAAATTTCTACTTATATTCGCAGTAATGACTGGCAAGGCAAAGCCGGTGGTTACGGCATCCAAGGACCAGCCGGTGCGTTCATACCTTGGATTAGTGGGTCGTTTACCGGCATTGTTGGGCTGCCTTTGGCCGAAACAGCGAACCTGTTGCAAGGCGCTGGATATCAGGTGCCACAATGAAAGGTCGGATCGCAGTTTTGGATCGCATCAACGGGCGCGAAGCGGCGGCTTTGATTGTTAATGGCCGTCTGGAAGATCTGTTGATTGACCCGATTAGCGACAACGCGCCGCAACCGGGCGCGATTTACCGCGCCACATCTGATCGCCCAATCAAGGGACAAAACGGCCTAATCTTGAAACTTGGAGATGGTCAAAAGGGCTATCTTCGTCAAGCAAAGGGCATCGCGCCCGGCACAGGCATGTTGGTACAAGTGGCCACACAGGTTGAGTCCGGCAAGGCAGCGCCGGTGGTGTTGAAGTTGTTGTTCAAAGGCCGCAATGCGATCCTTACGCCAGATGCAACGGGTCTGAATATTGCACGGTCGATCAAAGATGAAGACGAACGTGAGCGTCTCGCGGAAATCGCTAACATCGCAATGCAAGATGCGCCAGATGGCTTGGGCTTGATTCTGCGTTCGGCGGCGGCGCTGGCGGATGGCGACGCGATCCTTGATGAAATTGCCGAGCTGCGCCAAACCTGCGAAGGTGTGATGGCCGAGGATATAAACGGCCCGCCGGAACTATTGGTCAATGCGCCTAACACCCACTATTTGGCTTGGCGCGACTGGTCTGACCCTGATCCTGATCAAGTGCATGAAAACGAAGGCGGGTTTGATGATTATGGTGTGTGGGAAATGTTGGAGGCGTTACAACAACCCTTTGTGCAATTGCCGGGCCAAGCCAGCATGTTCATCGAACCGACACGCGCTTTAACTGCGATTGACGTGAACACGGGCGGCGATTTTTCCTTTGCTGCTGGATTGAAAGCCAACCTTTCTGCCGCGCGTGATCTGCCGCGCCAACTGCGTCTGCGTGGTATCGGCGGCCAGATTGTCATTGATTTTGCACCCCTTGGGAAAAAAGATAGGCGCCAAGTTGAGCTGGCTATTGGCAAGGCACTGCGGGCCGATAAGATCGACACCAATGTTGTTGGTTGGACTCCTTTAGGTCATTTGGAATTGCAACGAAAACGCGAACGTATCCCGTTAGGTGATTTGCTGAATTAACGCCTTGTTCCGACTGAAAACTTGGAAGGCCGTGTGTGCGATCTACCGACCATAAAGCTATGACATCTGGTGTATCCGAACGCTGTTCGGCTGGAAAAATTGCACGATCAAGCACTTGGCGGAATTGTTTTCATAAGTGTTGCTACCTAAATCCGCAGCGGCTGGGAATTATAGCCGCGGAACCGCGCCAGTCCCATGATCTCGGCAGGGCCGTTTGCAACAAGATTTGGAAAGCGGTTGATCAGTTTGCCAACCGCAATCCGCCCTTCGATCCGCGCCAAAGTTGCCCCCAGACATACGTGAATGCCTGTAGAAAAAGCCAAATGCTTGTTTTTTTGCCTTGAAATATCAACGCTTTCAGGATCGTCAAATACCAAGGGATCACGGTTTGCCCCGGCGATCGATGTGTGGATATACGTGCCTTTGGAAATCACGACATCGCCCAGATCAATATCAGCGTCAGCCGTACGATTGCCGATCTGAAGGGGGCTTAGGACGCGCAGAAACTCTTCAACCGCTGATGTGATCAAGTCAGGTTCAGCCAACAGACGTTGATGTTGATCGGGATAATCCAGCAGTATCGCCACCGAATTTGACATCAGGCTTGTGGTGGTTTCATGCCCGGCGTTTAGCAGGAAGATGCAATTTTGAACCAATTCATCATGGCTCAAAGCCCGCCCGTCAATTTCGCCAAATATCAGACTGTCGAGAACTTCACCCTGTCCAGCCCCTTCGGGATTTGCGCGCCTGTGGGCAACTAAGTCAGTTAATAACTCTGAAAACTCTAATACGGCCGCATTTCCCGCCACCATACGTTCAGCCGAAATAACCGGATCAAGCGCGCCCAAAATAGCCAGTGAAAACCCCCGCAAACGGTGGCGGTGTTCTTTGGGAATACCCAGCATAAACGAAATAATCTCGGTCGGCAGAGCCGTGGCAAAAGCAGTGACGAAATCAAATTCACGGGCGTCTTCTAACTGGTCAAGCAATCGATCGACAATGCCTTCAATCAAAACCTCAAGCTCTGTAATTTTGCGCGGTGTAAAGGCTGCTGCCAGCAATTTACGTACGATAGTATGGTAAGGTGGGTCATTGAAAATCAGGCTGGTAGTGTGATGTTTGAACAGAGGCCCGTCGCCGAATTTTTTGCCAAATGCGACTTTCTTGTCTGCCAGCATGGCCCGGTTCTGGTAGACTTTCAAAACGTCGGCATGGCGGGTCAGATAGACCGATCCATCTGGATTTCGGTGTACAGGATCTTGCTCGCGTAGGGCTTTCAGGGTTGGAAAAGGGTTTTCAATGAACGCCCGATCAATGGCGTTGAGGTCGAAATTCTTAATAGATTGATTGTCCATCACGCGCCTAAGTGGTTAATCTTTCAACGCCAAAGCTAGAGGACAAAATTCGTTGCTTCAACCAAGTTGTTCAATTGCGTAGCTTCTGGAAATCTGACACAGATGACGCCAGAAAAACACAAGGTTCGCTAATGTCTTGCCCAATCTGTAAAAATACGACCGACAAAGAGTATAAGCCATTTTGCTCGCGTCGGTGCGCTGATGAGGACCTTGGAAAGTGGCTTACCGGAAGTTACATAATTCCGTCTAACGAGGCTGGCGACGCAGATGAAGACGGTGAACAACACGATTTATCGCCCGACCAAGGTGACCAAAGGCGGCATTAGGGCCGTCTCATCAAATAAGCCCGTAAGAATTGCGCAAAACCACTGGACAGGCCTTGATGGCTGGCCTAAAACCGCGCGACCCAAGGCCGGTGGCCAAACCCGTGCCCGGGTAGCTCAGGGGTAGAGCAGTGGACTGAAAATCCTCGTGTCGGTGGTTCAAATCCGCCCCCGGGCACCATAGCATTAGTTAAGTCTTTGATAACGCTCCAGCTTATAGCAATCGCTAGGAGCCGTAGACCATGTCGGAGACCATTTCCCCTTCGTTCACCTTCGCCAAAGCTGGGGTGTACTACTTTAGTAGACGCATCCCTTCTGAACTCATTTGTCATTATTCATCGCCAAGGATCGCGTTTTCTTTGCGGACGCGATCAGCACGGGTAGCTGAAGCAAGGGCTAGAAAGGCAGCAGACCAGCTTGATGAGTACTGGTTTCACCTGAGGTCTCAAGATCGGCAGTTGCCGGGAAAGCACATGCTCAGGATAACGAAAGCCGTTCATAAGGGGGTGCAGGGAGCGGAAACGCAGTTGTCTGATGCATCCGTGTTGCTGTCAGAAGCAGTTTCGATCTACTTGCACCAAAAGGGGCGAGATAGACCAGTAACTTTCCATCGGGCCGCAGAACGTGCTTGTGGATATGTTATTGACGAGTGTGGTGACAAGCATCTTGAAGTCTATACCAAAGCTGATGCTAACGCCTTCAGGGATGCGCTGATCAGGCGAGGATTGGCTGGCAGTAGCATCACCCGAGTATTTGGCACCGTACGCGCGGTTACGAACTTCGCTGCAAGCGAGCAGGGCCTGACTTTGTTAAATCCTTTTGCTGGTGTCTATTATGATAGGGAGGCTGGCGTCTTCGACAGGCTATCGATGCCCTCAGATGCTCTCGCATCAGTTCAGAAGGTTTGTCGTAATATGGACGACGACATGCGCTGGCTGGTTTCTATGGTCTCAGACACTGGAATGCGACTGGCCGAAGTAGCTGGCTTGCTGAAGGACGACATCTGCGAGGACGAGAATGGTTATCTTTATGTGAGTGTTCGTCCTCACCCGTGGCGACGACTAAAGACAAAAGGCAGCGAGCGGGTTGTGCCGTTGGAAGGAGAGGCGCTTTGGGCAGCACGTCAGGTCCTTTTGCTGGATGATCCTTCCCAGTTCGCCTTTCCTCGTTACAATCGAACAGACACGACAAGTGCGAACTCAGCCAGTGCTGCGTTAAACAAATGGTTAAAGGAACACGTCCCAGAACAATGTACGATGCACAGTTTCAGACACGCTATGCGGGATCGTCTTCGAGCCGTTGAATGCCCAGCTGACATCGTTGACCAGATTGGGGGTTGGCAGACAGAAGGAGTTGGCCACGGATATGGCTCGGGCTACCCGCTAGGCGTACTCAGGAAATGGATGAAGGAGGTCGCGAAGGCCGACATGGTCTACGGCTCCTAGCGATTGCTATAAGCTGGAGCGTTATCAAAGACTTAACTAATGCTATGGTGCCCGGGGGCAGTGTTGTGTTCCCGCAGCAGG
>JBLHMX010000153.1:0-6807 GCA_047622625.1 Paracoccaceae bacterium
AGGTCACTGATAACTTCTGCATCATCTCAGAACAAAATATTCGGGTTTTGGAGTGAGTGGAGTATAGTGCTTGAATCACACGGTCAAACTCGCCCAGAGCGCGTGTGTGGGTGTCTGAATCGCTTTAGATCAGTCGGCGGTATTTCAACATTTCCTTCGGCAACGCGTAATCGCGCGCACCAAAGTTGCGGTCCAGCAAAGAGTCCAAATGTGCAATTTCGACGGCGTGTCGAAAAAGCGAACTGACCCGTGGAAAGTTTCACAAACGCCTTTTTTACAAGCTGGTGCGTCACCCGATCTTCCCCGGGATTGGCAAAAACGAAGCGACACCGAACCTTGCGAAACCTGCTGAATAACCGCAAACCAAGCCAGACTGTGGCTTGGGTTCGCCCGCTGTAAAGCTGTATTGGGTGTATCAAAATGGCCTCAACTCTTTATGATTTGAAAAGTGCCCACGGGCAAGTTAGGTCCAAGGTTGATCCGGGTCTGGCAGTGGGATGGCTTGTAACAGCTCACGCGTATACTCTACCTGAGGAGTATCAAATAGAGTGGCCGTTTCCGCATCTTCGACGATCTCTCCTTCATTCAAAACCAAAACTCGGGTGCATAGGCGTCGAATGACCGACAGATCATGGCTGATGAAGGCAAGGGTTAAACCCAGTTCGTGTACCAATTCTTTCAATAGGTTCAACACCCGGGCCTGCGAAGACACATCTAATCCTGAAACAATCTCATCGGCCAAAATAAAATCAGGCCGCAGCGCAATAGCCCGCGCAATCCCCACCCGTTGCCGCTGGCCACCAGACAGCTCATGGGGAAACCTCTGGGCAAACTGTCGTGACAGGCCAACCATATCCAAGGCCTCAAAAACCCGTTTTGAAGGGTTGTCGAACCCGTGTAGCTTCAGAGGTCCGGCGATGATGCCAGCCACGCGTTTGCGTGGGTTCAATGATGACATGGGATCTTGAAACACCATCTGAAAACGCCTGCGCATTCCATGCAGAGCGGCTTCATTCAGGTGGGTGATATCGGTGCCGTCGAATATTATTGACCCGGTGTTGGGCTCTAGCAGGCGCAACATGGCGCGGCCCAGAGTGGATTTTCCTGAACCAGAACCACCAACGATCCCGATGACGGCGCCCTTGGGTATATCAAAGCTAAGCCCTTTCAAAATTTCAACTTGCGGCGCAGGGCCAAGCAAAGGTTTGCGTGCCATATCAGGAAACGAGAGGCGGAGATCTTTGATTTGATACATCAATTTTCGGCCCTCATGTCTTGTTGATCTACTTCTAGTTCCACGGCCTCAATCACTGACGCAGGCACCGGGGTCAGGCTGGCGTCCGGATCTGTGTGCCTGGGTGTCGCGGCCAGTAAAGCGGCAGAATAGGGGTGCAGAGGTTTCATAAAGAAGCGTCGCATTTGGGCTTCTTCTACGACCTTGCCAGCATAGAGCACTGAAAGAGTGTCACAGACCTTGGAAACGACCCCAAGGTCGTGGGTCACAAATAAAAGCGCGGTACCGTGGCGGGCCTGCATCTCTGCGATCAGGCGCAAGATTTGTTTTTGTACCGTCACATCCAATGCCGTTGTTGGTTCATCCGCGATGATCAACTTGGGATTGGGCGCAAAAGCCGACGCGATCAGGATGCGTTGCCGCATGCCACCTGATAGCTCGTGCGGATAGCTGCGCATTACCCGGATAGGGTCAGGAATATGCACCTCTTTAAGCAATTCCAGCGCCCGCGCTTGGCTGGCTTCTTTGCGCCATCCGAGAATATCGACCAAACGTTGAGTGATCTGCGGGCCGATCCGCCTTGACGGATTTAGCGCCGTTAGTGGGTCTTGGGGGATAAGAGCCGCAAGAGCACCAATTCGTTTGCGTCGCTCTGAGGCGGGTAAACGCATGAGATCTATATCATCAAGCCAGATTTGGCCGCCGGTCACCTTTAAAGCAAGGGGCAGGGTGCCCAGCACAGCTTTGCCAATCATAGATTTGCCGGCACCGGATTCACCGACCAATCCATGCACTTGCCCGGCTGAAATATCCAAAGAAACCGATCGCAAGATGGGTGCGCCATTGCCCAGCGTCACACAAAGGTTGCGGATGGACAGATATGGTTTCATCGCAGAACCGGATCAAAACGGTCTTTTAGTCCTTCGCCCAACTGGCTAAAGCTAAGGACGGTCAAGAACAAGGTGATCAGCGGAAAAACCAAAACCCACCATGCTTGGTGCACCGATGTGCGGCCTTCGGAAATCATGCCGCCCCAAGTTGGGCTATCAGTCGAAATGGACAGATTTACAAAGCTCAAGATGGCTTCGACAATGACAGCGATTCCCATTTCAAGGGTGAGCAAAATAACAATTGTAGGCAGGACATTGGGCAGGATTTCAGTGAGCATGGTGCTGAATTTTGAACGACCGGCGACCTGAGCTGAAGCCACGTAATCCATTGCGCCTTGGCTCATGGCTTCGGCGCGTACGACACGGGCAAAGCGCGTCCAGTCAATGACCACAATTGCAATGATGATTGAGGTCAGGCCTGGGCCTAAGACCGCAATCAATAAAATAGCAAACAGCACTGGTGGGAAGGCCATCCAGATATCTACAAAACGGCTGATGATCCGATCGGGCCAGCCGCGGTAGTAACCCGCAATCAACCCCAATGTAGCGCCGACAAGGCAAGTCAATGCTCCAGCAACCAGGGCCACAATAAGAGCCAATCGCGCCCCATAAATGATCCGCGTCAGTACATCACGGCCTAAGGAATCCGAGCCCAACCAAAACCCCGGTTCAGATTTTGCATCCCAAAAGGGGGGCAGGCGTGAAGCGAAGAGATCTTGCATTAGCGGATCTTGCGGCGCGATCAATGGCGCAAAAATGGCTACGAGCATCAGAAAAGTTAACCACCCCCCTGAGAGCCACAACCGAAGCCCTATAGGGCGTTTTATTTCCGCGCGCCCGTCACGCATGGCGAAGACGTGGGTTGAGAACAACATAAAGCATATCAACAGCTAAATTTACGAAGGTAAACAACAGGGCAAACAGAATTACGATCCCTTGGATCAGTGGCAGATCGCGATTTATCACTGCATCAATTGCCATATTGCCCAGCCCTTCATAGCTAAACAACCGCTCTATGATCACCGTCCCACCAATCAGAAAGGTAAATTGCACGCCAACCAATGTCAGTGTCGGCAGGATCGCGTTTGGCAATGCTTCGCGGGTGATCACGTGCAGTTCGCTATAGCCTTTTGTGCGGGCCAGAGTGACGTAATCCAGATGCATTGTTTCCTTCAAAGACTGTTTTAAAAGCTGTGAGATAATAGCGGCGAGCGGAATGGCCAAGGCCAACGCGGGCATGAACATATGCCCGATGAGATCAAACAGCACATCAAACCGCAGGCGCAACAAGGCTTCGAACAAATAGAAATTCGTACTAAAATCAAGGTCCAGCGACGGAGATATCCTGCCCGAGATGTGAAACACCGGCCAAAGCACTCCAAAAAGTAAGATTAACACCAAGCCCCACAGAAAATCAGGGATCGAAAGCGCCATTCCAGCGCTGACATCAATGACCCCTTCGGTTTTGGTTTCTCGGAACCTTGTCCCGGCCAATGCCATAGCGCCGCCCAGAACCATTGCAATAATCAAGGCCATGATCGAAAGTTCCAGCGTTGCCGGCAATCGGCCCAACACCAAGGCAGACACCGGCTGGCGCAGCGAGATGGACGTGCCAAAATCGCCCTGCAGGACGCCAGCAAACCAAATTACGAACTGTTCAAAAATGGATTTATCAAACCCGTAAAAGGCCTGTAGACGTAAAATATCTTCTTCTGACGCACCCGGTGGCAGCATCATCGCAATCGGATTACCGGGAACCACACGGACCACAACAAAGACAATCACCGCCACCCCAAACAGAGTGACGGCAGTTGTCAGTAACCGCAGAAGTATGGCGCGCAGCAAAGTCATGCTTTCCTAAATAAAAAGACGGGGCCAGCAAAGCCAGCCCCGTTTTGTGTTTGGTGGACGATCAGTTACGGGTCATCAGATGCGGCAATAGCGCCCCGGAACGGTGTGGTGTAATTTTGACACCAGAAACATGGAGGATTGGCTGCACATATTGCAGCAGCGGAATAACCTCAGCGTTTTCAGCAATGCGCCGATCAACACCTTTCCAGCCTGCAATGCGTTTTGCCTCGTCTGCTTCACCCCAAAGTGGCAGGATCGCATTGAATGTGTCTTCGCCATCCCAAACAGAGTGGGGGGAGGGACCAAACATAGCAAAGCCGGTTGACGTTGTTGGATCGCCTACCGAGTTGCCCCAGTTGTAAAACGCCGCTGGTGCCAGTGTGTCGGTTGCGCGCAGTTCATAATGTTTGGCGATTTCGTAAACTTCAATTTCGGCTTCTATTCCAACCCGTCGCCACAGGCCCACAATCGCCTGTATCATTTCATAATCTTTGGGTTTGAAACCTTTGGTCGTCTGGATTTTGAACCTCACCGGATTTTCAACGCTATAGCCAGAATCAGCCAGCAGTTTTATCGCCAATTCAGGGTCATAGGCCACACTGATGCTGTCGTCATAGCCAACGTAATCAGGGGTTTGCAACGTGTCGATGGCCACACCATAGCCAGACAGCAACCGTTCGATGATCAATGATTTGTCAATCGCATGGGCTGCTGCTTTGCGCACATTGGGGTCAGTCATAACTTCGATATCATTTAGGAAGATCATCCCGATATCAGAAATTGGCGTCGCTACTCCTTCAATCCCATCTTTGGCCTTTAAGCGGTCAAATTCCTCGTAAGGTACTTCCAAAGTGACGTGGCTGTTGCCTGACTCCAATTCGGCGACACGAGAGGCTGCATCGGTAACAAATTTGATTGTCACAGTTTTGAATTCTGGCGCACCTCCCCAGTAATTTTCGTTGGCTTTCAGGCGCACAAAAGCGTTGCGTTCAAATTTTTCGACCATATAGGGGCCAGAGCCAATTGGGGCGGCTTCAAAGCCCTCTGGACCGACTTCTTCGTAGTATTTCTTGGGCATGACATACCCGGTCAAGAAGGACATCCACTTGAAGAAGGTTGGTTCATATTGCGGCATATCAGCTGTCACACGTGTACCGCTGGCCTGAACATTGGTTATTTTGCCCCAGATAAACTGGATCGGGCTGCCGGTGTCAGGATTGCCGACTCGGCTCAATGACCATGCGACATCTTCTGCGGTCAGAGGATCACCATTGTGCCATGTCACGCCCTCTCGAACGTCCATCCAGATGCCTGTCCTGTCTTCGTTCCAGCCGTAATCTGTAATGATACCCGAGCCAAAGCTCAGATCAGGGTTTTGCGGGATGTAGAGATCAAAAACTGATTGGTAAAACCCTTGGATCGTCGGGTTTACTGCAGACAGGCCCACTGTTGGATCCCAGCTGGGCAAGTTGACGTTATAGGCGATAACCAATTCGTCGATGGCTTGGGCAAAACTGGGCAGGCCCACGGTCGCAAAAGCCGCAGCCGCGGCCGAGGTCTTCAGCAGATTTCTTCGGGAAAGTTTCATTAAGTATCTCCATGTTGATTGATTTTTTCGCTTCTTTTTCCGACAAGTTTCTTAGCAAGCAGGGTGCCGGGCCCTGCGCCTGTTCCGCCACCGGGCCAAACACTGGCGCCGGTGTGATAAAGATTTTTGATTGGCGTGGTGCCATCCGCGTAACCGCGGGCTGGGCGGTTGAGAAAATGCTGATGTAAATGGTGACTTCCACATACCTGATCGCCACCAACGAGATTGGGGTTATCAGCTTCTAACATCGTTGGGGTGACAATGTACTGGCCAAGGATATTGGCACGGGTGCCCGGTGCATAGCTTTCGAGAATATCCAAGGCCCGGTTGGCAAAAGGTTCGGCGGCGTCCGCCCAGTTTACCTCTGAAATTTCACCCTTTGCATCGCCTTTGATCTGCCCCGGCACCATGCGGACCTGCAACCACAGAACATGTTTGCCCGCCGGCGCACGTGATGGGTCAACCACTGTTGGCTGACCACAAACAACGACTGGTTCGTCCGGGAGTAAGCCAGCCTTGGCCTGTGCATAGGTTTGGGCCATTTGATCCATCGAGGGGGCAAGATGCACATAGGCAAAGCGTTTTAATTCTGGCGCGGACCAGTTTGGCAACGCATCCATGGCCAGATGAATCATCATCGTACCGGGCGCGTGTTGAAATTTCTGAAGCGCGTTTTCATGGCGGGTATCGCCGGTGCCGCCGGTGAGCCTAAGCAAGGCAGCCGGGGCAACATTGGCGATGATCGCCCGGGTTGCCCCAACGAATTCTCCGTTCGCTAAAGTCACACCGCTGGCCCGGCCAGCCGTCTGTTCAACCGCAGTCACTTCGGCATCCAAGTGCACAGCGCCACCACGCGCTTTGATCATGCCGATCATTGCCTTGGTAATGGTATCTGCACCGCCCTTGCCCAGCACCATGCCAAATGCCTGACCCGCCATCGCTTCAAGGTATGGAAATACCGCGCCTCCAGCGATGTCTGGCGCGAAATCCAGATGCATTCCCCATGCGGCAAGGGTGGCTTTGACATGATCGCTTTCAAAGGTTTCATCCAACCACGCGCGTGGCGACATCATCATGAAGCGGGCCAGGTCAAGCATGCCGCCGCTACCACGTTTGCGCCACGTCTTCCACGCTAGTAATGAATATGCACGTAAATTCATTGGGCTGCCAAGTACGGCAAAAATTGATTCGGCCATATCTGGAAACCCGGCTTTAAGGGCTTTCCAAGCCGCGGCGTCATTTTC
>JBLHMX010000154.1:0-6666 GCA_047622625.1 Paracoccaceae bacterium
ACCCAACGTCGATGAAAGTGTCGCGTTTTACAATTCGATAGGGTTTCGGACGACCGAGTATACTGCAGACACTGAATCTGGTCGGATTTGGGCCGCTTGGATGCATCGCAAGGGCGGTGTGCACGACATTGCTTTTACGAATGGCACTGGGCCGCGTATGCACCACACAGCTTTTTGGGTGCCGACACCGCTTAATATCATTGATTTGCTCGATTTGATGTCTACCACCGGTTACGTCGACAATATTGAACGCGGCCCGGGGCGGCACGGTATTTCGAATGCCTTTTTTCTGTATGTGCGCGATCCGGATAATCACCGGATTGAGATCTATTGTTCCGATTACCAAACTGTCGATCCCGATCTGGAACCGATCCATTGGGACCTGAAAGACCCGCAACGCCAGACATTGTGGGGTGCAGCCGCACCGCGCAGTTGGTTTGAAGAAGGATCAGTCTTTACTGGCCTTGCAACCCGCGCGTCAGACCTTAAGGCCCAGCCCATCATCGCGCCCTAATGGCCATACTGTGAAATGCGCCCCGAGCCGGGCGCATTTTTTAATGGTAAATCCCAAACCTATTGATGCGGCAGGTGGATCACAAAGTTTTCGCGCAACTGAGCATCCAACACTGGATCAAACGTCGCCGCCGAAGGTTTTGATAAGATTTCAAGTTTTCGCTGAACTGCTTTCGCAATCAGGTCCGGCTTGTCGTTTTCGACCCATTCCTTGGGCGACATACGATCCCCAAGATTTGGAAAAACATTGTCTTTCTGCATACGGCCAAGTGTTTGTTCTGTCCCAAGATAGTGTCCGGGGCCATTCATGCAAACATCGGCCATTTGATCTAATGCCAGCGTTTCGTCGTTTACTTCGATGCCGCGAACACACCGCAAAGATTGGCCGATCAGGTCATCACCAAGGATCAGACTTTCGTGGCAAAATCCAAGCAAAGACGCATGCATTCCGGCAGCCTCATAAACCATGTTTAAGCCTGACAGGCCGACCATGACGCTGGAACACATTTGTTCCCAGCCTGCTTGCATATCGGGCATTTTGGAATCGGAAGCCCCCGCAGCCGCCCCACCTGGAAGGCCGTAAAACTGGTGCATCTGTGCGCAGCCTGACGAAAGCAAGGCCTGCTCACCAGAGCCCACAGTCATTGCACCGGTTCTGAGATCCAGACCAAAGGGCCAGGTGCCAAAGATTGCCGGATGACCTGGCATCATTGCATTAACGTAGACCAATCCGGCCAAACATTCGGCAACGGCTTGGGCAATCGCACCGGCAATAGTCGCGGGCGCGGTTGCACCTGACATGCCAGCAGAAAGCAACAAGACGGGCATGCCACCGCGAATGCAGGCTTCCATAACTTCGCAAGCTTCGGTTGCGAATTTCATTGGCGGCACGACAAAGCAATTAGAATTGGAAAGAAAGGGCCGCTCGCGCCATTTGTCTTCGCCTCCTGCGATTTGATGCAACATCTCAAGGGCAGGGGCCACATAGGACGGCTCGGTAAATGATGTGCCGATGTGTTTGGTCGTGCCAGAACAGCAGGCATAAATTGTGTTCAGATCCATTTCGCGGTTGTCGGCAATATCACGGCAAACCATAGGTCGCTGGACAAAATGAATGTTGTCCAACTGGTTGGCGATGCGTGCTGCATCATGCAAATCCTGAACCATGCTATGCCGATAATTGCGGCCGTCAACGTCGACCACGCTTACGGCAGCACCTGCTGTGCCGTAATGCACGCGCGTACCAGACAGATCGAGGTCGGTTTTACCATCGCGACTGAACAAAACGACATCTCGCTTTGCAATCGCCAGCGTGTCTTCAACCAGGCTGCGAGGAATACGGATGCGACCATCATCCCCCAGCACGGCGCCCGCATTTGTTAGGATTTCGATACCACTTGGCGGAGCGTCTGCCAGCCCGATGGTTTCAAGTGCTGTCAAAGCTGCCTGATGTATTTTCTCGACATCAATGTCGGTTAACGGGCGGTATCGGCCACCTTCCATACCTGGTCGGATCGGGCGAAAATCTTCGGTTAGGGGGGCAGAGCGCAAAGCAACGCGGGCAGAACGGCCACCGGCGCGACGGGAGTTGGAACGTGTCATACTGAAAATCTCGGAGATATGGAAAAAGGAAAGGGCGACGGGTCGCCTTACGGGCGGCCCCGTGCAGCACGTCCACGATCAGCCCCGATAGTCCGGCTAATGAGGGTGATTTTCCATGCCATGTTGTATTCGTTCCTAATTTCTGTCGCCAATTTGCGTTAAAACTGGCGCAGGTCTATCCTGTTTGCGCCATTTAGGTCGTTTACCAACTGCCAGACGCGCCGCCGCCCGACGAAGAACCGCCACCAGACGACCCAGAAGAGGACGAAGATTTGGATACTCTGGCGATTGTTACATGTTCGGTATAGCTGTGATCACAATTGCGGCAGTTATAATCGACGCGCGCTCGGCCTGTTGAAGATGTGGTCGCGCTGGTCAAAACCGTGCGGTTTGAATGTAATGTTCGGTAATCGCAATTGGGACAGGCGGAAAATGAGCTGAACCAACTGTTGTAACCTTCGATCAAGACATGGTCGTCCCGGCGGCAATACCAAACATCGTAATCTTTTGATTTGAGGCTTTCTTCAACCTTTTGGCCATGAGCTAACCAAGCATCGTCTGATTGTTCGCTCAGGCGGACCATTTTGCGATCACAAATATCACAGATGCGGGGTTTGTTGCGCAAGTGACGTCGCAACCCAAACGCGCCGCCGCCCAGACCCGCGATACCTAACGCACCAAAAATCCAAGCAAACAATCCACCTGAACGGGTTGAATCCCTTACCGTATATCCGGTTTCCTTTAGCCTGCTGCCAAAACCGACTACCATTGTTTCACCGTCAAGTTTTGTACGCTTTATGGTTTCTGAAACGCCGGCTTCGATCCCGTTTGGACAATCAGACTGCTTGAACCAAGGGATGAAATGGTGGTCAATCACCCTCTTTACACGATCATCGAAACTGGCCGGATATCCGGCCCCTAACTCAATCCGCATTTCGCGGTCGTCAACCAGCACTAGGATTAAGATGCCGTCATTGCGTTCAGCGTCACCGATGCCCCAGTGATTGAACAGGTTGGTGGCAAAAGTCTCCATCGACGGGCTGTTGCCATAATCAAGCCGGCGCATCATGGTCACCACGATCATTTCGATATCGCGATCTTGGCGCACAGCTTTCAGCATTCCCGTGATACGCGCCTCGGACGGCGCATCGAGAATACCAGCGAAATCATTCACATATGGGTTGGTTCTATCGGGAAATTCCTGGCCAATCACTTGAACAGGCCACAGAAACATCAGGAACAAAAGGATACGCATATTAGTTACTCTAGGGAACGAGCCCCGTTACGCAAGTGGTTTAGCCAGTTCTGTAACCACGTCATAAACGCTCATAACATCGTCGCGCGTGCAATCAAATTGCCCGGCAGTCATGCGAATGACGAACTTGCCTTCATGCAGGGTTTGCGTCAGGTAAATCCGCCCGTCATCGTTAATTTGTCGTAGTAATTCTTCGGTCAGAGCATTTGCATCACCTGTTTGCGGCGTGAACTGAAAGGTAAACAGGGCCAAACGGCTTTCGGTGACGATGGTGAAATCGGGATGTGTCGCCAGCTTTGCCTCAAGTTCCTGTACCCATTTTACATGATTGCGGATGCGACTGCGCAATCCTTCCAGACCATAGGCCCGCATCAGGAACCACAGTTTTAAGGCGCGAAAACGCCGCCCAAGGGGGATGGTCCATTCGTTGTAATTGGTGATTTCAGCCTCACCTAAGGTTTGCAAATAATCCGGGCGTAAACCAAGGGTTTGTAATTGCGGTTTGGCGTCGGCCAGAAACTGAACCGAACAATCAAATTGCGCCCCAAGCCATTTATGTGGATTGAAAACAATACTGTCGGCGCCGTCGACCCCTTGCCAAAGCGTGCGAAATTCGGGGCAGATCATGGCCGAACCAGCCCAAGCCGCGTCCACATGGGTGTAAAGGTTCTCTTCTTTGGCGATCTTAACGATTTCGGCCACATTGTCAGACGCGCCGATTGACGTTCCGCCAACGCAGATCACGATGCCAGCGGGCAGATGCCCTGCAGCGCGATCAGCCTTAATGGCAGCCCGTAACACACTGGGTCGCATCGAATAATTGTCATCCGTTGAAATTTTTACCAAATTATCCTGACCAATCCCAGCCACCCAACAAGCCTTGTCGATTGATGAATGGGTTTGGGCCGATGCGTAAATGCGTGGCGTTTTTTCGCCCGCGACGCCTGATGCAATGCCACGCCAATTCAAGGCACGCTCGCGCATTGTCAGGATGGCCGACAGGGTGGATGAGGTCGCACTGTCTTGAATTACACCTGTGAAATGTGGCGCCAATCCTAGGGCGTCTCGCAGCCAGTTTATCATCACGCCTTCAATCTCGGTCGCGGCGGGTGAGGTTTGCCACAGCATGCATTGGGCGGATATTGCATTGGCAAGTTGCTCGGCGACCATACTTGCAGGGGCGGCGTTTGACGGGAAATAAGCAAAGAAACGCGGGTGCTGCCAGTGGGTCATACCATCAGGTACGATGCGTTCAAAATCTGCGAAGATGGTTTCCATGTCTTCCGCGATTTCTGGTGCGGATTGCGGTAGCTGAGCAGCAATTTGGCCTGGTTTCACTTGGGCGCGCACGGGGCGTTCGCGGATGGTGTCCAGGTATTCCTGAGACCATTCAGTTGCGCGGTTTGACCATTTGGTGAACTCAGATTGATCCATCATCGGCTCCGAAAGTAATTAACATGTTCAGGATTTAATGGCACGCAAGCCTTTGGCGCGCAAGGGCTAGAAATGCAAATTCCGTAAGCGTGAAAACATCTGCCCGATACCGGCGCGATCAACATTTGCAAAGGCAATGCGCATTTGGCGTTCCGCCAAACCGTCGCCGCCTTTGGCCAAAGTTGGCGCAAACATCGTACCCGGCAGCATTAGAACGCCGGACTTTTCAACAAGCTTTTGCGCCAACACGTCTGACGCCAGATCAAACGGATGCTGCACATAAGCAAAATATGCGCCAGCCCCAAGCAGTTTCCAGCCTTCAAAATCGGCGAAACCTTCCGCAATTGCCGCGCGCCGGTCCAGAATTTCGGCCCGTTCACCCGCCAACCATTGGCTTAGGTTTTGCATACCAAACAGCGCGCCACGTTGTGCTAATTGATTTGGGCATATGGTCACCGTATCCAGAAATTTTTCAATTTCAACCAGCATGCACGTCGATGCCACCATTGCACCGACACGGTGCCCGGTCAGGCGGTAAGCCTTTGAAAATGAATAAAGCTGGATCAGCGTGTCGCCCCAGTTTGGATCCGAAAAAAGATCATGCGGCGCACCACTACGGGCGTCGAAATCACGATAAGTTTCATCAATTATCAAGGCAATACCACGAGATTTTGCAAGGTCATAAAACTCGTGCACCAGCTCTGCCGGGTATTCGGCACCGGTTGGATTGTTTGGCGTAACCAGCAAAATGGCCTTCACTGTATCATCCAACATTTCGGCTGCGCGGGCAGGGTCGGGCAACATATTGCTTTCAACAGGCAACAGACGGCTTTCTATGCCATTCATATCCAGCCACATTTTATGGTTGAAATACCAAGGTGTCGGGATCAAGACCGCATCGCCTGACTTGGCAAGCGTTGCAATAGCCGCACAAAATGCCTGATTGCAGCCCGAAGTTATCGCAACTTGATTGGGCGAAACCTTGCCTTTATAGGCCGCTGACCATTGTTGTGCCACCTCGGCGCGAAGGTCAGGCAATCCAAGCACCGGACCATAAAGATGGCTTTCCGGTTCGTTCAAAATCATGTCAGCAAGGGCTTCGCGTAACGGCGCGGGCGGGGCTTGTGTTGGCGCGGCTTGGCTGACGTTGATCAGTGGCCAATCGCCGGTAAATTCAATGCCGTCCAACCATCGACGGCTTTGCATCACAGGTGGCGGGAAGGACGCCAATATATTTGGATTAACCATGTCTAAGTCCCATTTTAACAAAGCATTCTGCACCCGCGATGCCGCGGTTCATTTCTGCGTCTCAACTTCACGATTGTGCAGGCAATCAGTGATTTCAGCCAAGATCGACACGGCAATTTCCGCCGGGGATTTGGCGCCAATAGCCAATCCAACTGGCGCATGGATGCGGGAAATTTGTGCGGCTGGAATATTGGCCGATTCTAACCGCGCCACCCTTTTGGCATGGGTTTTACGTGAGCCAAGACTGCCAAGGTAAAACGCGCTGGTTTTAAGGGTTTCAAGAATTGCCGGGTCATCGATTTTTGGATCATGCGACAAGGTCACAACCGCCGTGCGCGCGTCAACGCCGATATCATTCAAGGCCGCATCTGGCCAATCATGGTAAATCGTCTGTTTAGGAAAGCGGGTGGCCGAGGCAAAAGCCTCGCGTGGATCAACCAACGTCACGCCGTATCCGGCTATTATTGCCATCGGAATAAGCGATTGCGCGATATGCACAGCCCCGACAATAATTAGTTTTAACGGTGGGTTATGAATGGCCACGAAATTAGTATCTTCAAACCCGGATTTATTGCTCCGGAACCGCGCAGACAGATCGCCAGCAAGTGGGTCAA
>JBLHMX010000155.1:0-6652 GCA_047622625.1 Paracoccaceae bacterium
CACATCGCGCATGATATGTTCAATGCTGTCAAATGCCATATCTACATGCGGCGTGTAATGCATTGCCAAAACAATGCCGGTTACGATTTGCAAAACCAGACAGAACGTCAGAACTATGCCCCAGATATACATCCAGTTCAGGTTCTTAGGTGTCGGGATCATCAGCGTTGAATATAACAAGCCAACAATCGGCAACCGATCGTCTAGCCATTTTTCGATACCCGCCTTGGGCTCGTAATGATCGTGTGGAATACCGCTCATTTCAATTCTCCCTAACCGAGTTTAATTGTTGTATCGTCAAGAAATACCGCCGTTGGAACTGGCAAATTTTCAGGTGCCGGACCTTTGCGGATACGGCCAGCCGTGTCGTAATGCGAACCGTGACACGGGCAGAACCAGCCGCCAAACTCGCCTGAACCATCACCCAAAGGCACACAGCCAAGGTGCGTACAGACACCCATCATCACCAGCCATTGGCCAGCTTCATCCAGTGTTCGGTTTTGGTCAGCCGCATCGGCCACGCCGATATTTTCGTTTCGTGCCTGATCGTCTGGCAAGTCTTCCAGCGGTGTCGCGCGGGCGGCTTCAATCTCGTCAGCTGCACGGCGGCGGATGAAAACCGGTTTGCCGCGCCATTTAACCGTTAACTGGCTGCCAACTTCGACATCGGAAATGTCGACCTCAACTTCGGCCAGCGCCAAAACGTCAGCGGATGGATTCATTTGGTTGACCAGTGGCCAGACAGCAGCCCCGCCAGCAATTGCCCCGGTGGCCGCAGTGGCCACATACAGGAAATCGCGGCGTGTTGCGGAATTATCTTCTGCGTGAGACACGAGATTCTCTCCTTTGCCCGGCCCGAAAAACAGGCCAATACATATTCTTAAGTCTCGGATTGCACCGAGAAGCTCAGGCGCGGTATTACACACGAAAATGTCAGAGGTCCAGCGGACAAACGGGCGCAGATGGACAAGAAAATGCGGCAAAAAGGGCAAAGATATGCGACTAGCCACCTATCAACCCGATATTGCGCCTAATTTGGGCGCTATGATCCGGATTTGCGCCTGTTTCAATGTGCCGTTGGATATTGTCGAACCCTGCGGCTTTCCTTTGTCAATCAAGGCCTTGCGTCGATCCGCGATGGATTACGCAGATATTGCCGATCTTAATCGTCATGATTCTTGGGAGGCGTTTGAAGCAACGCGCAGTACAGGGCGATTGATACTATTAACCACAGCGGCAGACTGTGACTTGTGGGATTTTAGTTTTCAACCCAGCGATACTTTGTTGATGGGCCGCGAAACTGCAGGCGTTCCGGGCGATGTACATGACACCTGTGATGCCCATGTTCGCATTGCCATGCCAGGTGGTGGGCGCAGTCTAAATGTTTCGGTGTCAGCGGGCATCGCACTGGCCGAAGCATTGCGCCAAACGCGTTTGGTTAAACAGTGAAAATTCGCCAGAAATGGAAAATACGCGCGATAGTGGCGGTTCTTATTCTGACGTTTTTCGCAGGCCAACGCCAGATCGAGGCGCTGGGAGACAGGTATCAATACGCTCTGCCCGTCCTTGCATTGGGCTGCTCGCTGACCAACGGGCAAGCCGCAGATTTCTTGCTGCGCTATGTTGTTCAGTTAGCGATTGTGCACGGGTCTAAAAACGTACTGGGAGACATAGCGATCAACCAACGGCCACGTGGTGGCATTCACGGCATGCCGTCCGGCCACACGGCGACGGCAGTGTTTGGCGCTAGTAATCTGGTGCATCAGTGTATCGAAAAAAACATCGCGGTGAAGGGCGTAGTGATTTTAGCTGCAGTGTTTGTGGGCGGATCACGGCTTCAGTCCAAAGCCCATGACATCTGGCAAATTCTGTTGGGCGCGCTGGTTGGTTGGGGATGTGATCGGGGTTTTAGACGGCGCAAAGGGTGAACGCTTGGGGGCCTCGCCCCCAAACCCCCAGGATATTTATGGAACAATGATATTAGGGTTATTCGACCGGAACTGTGGCCTTCATACTGTCGCGGGTTGCGAATGCGGCTTCCCATTTTGCAAGGCTCGGGTGGTTTTCGCGCCAGTTGCGACCTGTGTGACGGAAATCAAGGTAGGATAATGCGCAAGCCAATGAGACTTGGCCCATGTCAAACGGACCGGACAGGTAATCGCCCCAATCGGCCTCAAGCGCATCCAACGCGCGCGCAACTTTTGACCATTGGCCATCGACCCAGGCTTGCATTCTGATGTTTTCAGGGCGGATGCGTTGTTCGTAAACGATCAAAATAGCGGCATCAACGATACCGTCACCAATGGCTTCCAATGTCAGGCAATCCCATAAGCGCGGGGCAGCGGGGTAAAGTTTACCGCCAGCGCGATTATCGAAGAACTGGCAAATGACACGGCTGTCAAATAGGGCCGGACCCGTGTCGCGCTCCAGTGCAGGGATTTTGCCAAGCGGGTTTTGGGCAGTCGGCATATTGTCGGAATTCAGCGGTGAGCCGCCCGAGCCGATCAATTCAACATCACCCATCTGTCCGGTTTCTTTAAGCAAAACGATGACTTTACGCGCGAATGGCGACGTGGCGGATTGATAGAGTTTCATGTTTTAATTTTCCTGAATTTCAAACGACCCAACGCCGTCATGTCGATTTCGATGCCTGGTCCGGCACTGCCAAGACGCACAATCCGACGCCAGCGCGCTGAGGCGTTAATTTGTTGGCGATCTTTTGGTCGGTTTACACCAAGGCCTTCGTCAACAAGGTCCAAGGCGTCTTCGGTCGATTGCACGGTTTGCGACCGGTTCATCCGGCGGGTTGCAGCGTAAGCGATCAAGGCAACTGCGCCGTATCGGGCAGCTATTCCGGCTATTGGGGCGAGGGGTAAAGGCATTTTGGAGTTCCTTTGGTTAAGGCCAAGCCTAGTCAGTCAATTCAAGGGATGCAATATCTGGTCGACCTCAACTAGGCGGGTTGGCCATCAATTCTGCAAGCGCCGCGTGTTCTGCGCCTGTGGCTCGCAAGCCATTGGCGGCGGCTGTTCGCGCCGCATCACCCTTGTTTTGACCCAGTTTCCAAGTTGCATCCACTTTGGTGATCGACATTTCCACCGGCACAATCATCCGCAACATGCGCGACAAGGCGTCAGGGTTTACTTTATCCGTTAGCCAGATCGGCTTGGGAAGCAAGCATGTTTCAAACATCAACGATAGCCGCGCCAAATGTGGCAACAGATATTCGGCAGGCAAGGCTGTCAGATCACCTGACAAGGCCACCGCGATATAGTTCCAAGTGGGCACCATATCTTCCGCGCCGTACCAATCTGGCGAAATATAAGCGTCTGGGCCACTGACCGTCAGCAACGCAGGTTTCGCGCCACCATTTAGGGCGCGCAGAACCGGGTTTGAACGGGTCATATGTGCCTCGATCTTCGTGCCATCGTCAGACAACAAAAACGGGATATGTGCATTCAACGGCACTGTTTCACCGTTTACAGACATGATGCCGAACCCGCGCTGGCGGGCGAATTCCAAGCTGGTTTCATCGGGTGTTTTGCGAAAGCTGGGATTTGTATGCATTTCAGGCCTCTTGCGGAAAGTTGGTAGGCGCATCGCCTGATTGCCATTTTGGGTACTTGGTCATGATGGCGTTAAAATCGGTCGAAGCAAGAAATCGGTTCAGCCAAGCCAATAGATGCGGCCAGTTCTGTTGATCAAACCAAGCGCGGTCAACATTGGCAAACTGGCGCACAAAAGGCGCGATAGCCATATCGGCAAGCGAAGTGCGGCCGCCTGTAAGGTTTTCGGTGTTCGCTAGCCTATCGTTCAAACCGTAAAGAAATCCGCTGGCGGCATCGCGGGCTTTCTCGCCTTCACCATTTTCAAAACGGCTGGCGTATTTATAGTGATCAAGGTTGTCTTTAAAATCGGCATCGGCTTGGGCAATCAGGGCCATTGTTTGATCGATCGTGCCTGTTTCGGGGACAAGCCATCTAAACGGATCGGCCTGGGCCAAGGCCCATAACATGACATCAAGGCTTTGTTCGATTACGTTCCCTGCGTTGGTTACCACAACCGGAACCGTGGCTTTTTCCGAGGCCGCCAGAAATTCAGGCGCCTTTTCGCGCAGCAATATCTCACGCAATTCGCAAGTCACACCTGCCGCCTGGATCGCAAGCCGGGCGCGCATGGCGTAGGGGCAACGCCGAAAGCTGTATAGGATCGGCAGGCTCATAGGGTGGTGCCAAACAGGTTGCCGCCGTCGTGGCGCGTTATTTTGGCTTGGACGATTTGGCCGACGGGTTGTGGGTCCGCAAATAGAACCGGGGCGAAGCCTTCATTTCGGCCTTTATTTCCTTTTTCGATCAACACGGTTTGGACTTTGCCAACCTGCGCCGCCAAATAGTCACCAACCACATCTTCGCCCAAAGCCCGCAACCGCGCCGCCCGATCTTTGATGACGGCGCGATCAACTTGTGGCATTTTGGCGGCGGGTGTGCCTTGGCGGATTGAATAGGGAAAGACGTGCAGCCAAGTCAGGCCGCAATCGCGCACCAGCTTAAGCGAGTTTTCGAACATCGCATCGGTTTCGGTTGGAAAGCCTGTGATAATATCAGCGCCAAACACCATTTCCGGCCGTTTGGCGCGTAACATCTGGCAAAATTCAATCGCATCTTCACGCATATGGCGGCGTTTCATGCGTTTCAGGATCATGTTGTCGCCTGCTTGCAAAGACAAATGCAGATGCGGCATCAGGCAAGGGTTGTTGCAGATCGCATCAATCAAAGCATCATCAGCCTCGATTGAATCAATGGATGATATGCGCAGGCGTGGCAGGTCTGGCACCATCTTTAGTATCCGTTGAACAAGATCGCCAAGGCGCGGCGCGGTAGGCAGATCGGCCCCCCACGATGTCATATCAACACCGGTTAAAACCACCTCGTTAAAACCCTTTGCGACCAGACGTTTGACCTGTTCCACAGCCGTTGCCGCAGGCACCGAACGCGAATTACCGCGCCCATAAGGAATAATACAAAACGTACAGCGATGGTCGCAACCGTTTTGAACCTGCACATAGGCCCGCGCCCGCGTGCCAAGCCCATCAATCAGCGGCGCATTGGTGGTTTTCAGGGCCATTATGTCCTGAACCTTCACCTTGTCGTTACCCTGCCCGTTTCCAAGGGTTTTCCAACTTTCCTGCGTCAGCTTTTCGTGATTGCCCAACACATGATCAACCTCGGCCATATCTGCAAAGTCACGCGGATTTATCTGGGCCGCACAACCCGTCACCACCATTTTTGCGGTGGGATGATCGCGCCGCATCCGGCGGATTTTCTGTTTTGCTGTACGCACAGCTTCGGCGGTGACGGCACAGGTGTTGATCACCACGATATCGTCAAGCCCAGCCAAAGCCACCTGATCGCGCATTGCTTCGGTTTCATAAGCGTTCAGCCGGCAACCCAGCGTTTCAAAGATTGGGGCGGAACCAGTCATATTGACGCCAGGAATTCCTGCGTGAACACCCCGTCAAACACATGTGCAATCGGTCCGGACATCCACACGCCATCGGTGCGCCAGTCGATTTCAAGGCGGCCGCCATCAACCAGTACTGAAACCCTGCGACCAGTTAGCCCGCGCCGAGCGGCGGCAACTACGCTAGCGCATGAACAGGACCCGCTTGCCAAAGTGACACCGACGCCGCGTTCCCAGATTTTTAGGCGCAATTCATCTGGCGACAACACTTGCACAAATTCCACGTTGGTGCGTTGGGGGTACAGGGGATGATACTCAATCTCGGCGCCAAGACGCTTAAGATCAATCGCGTCAGCGTCTTCGACAAAAAACACACAATGCGGATTGCCCATACCCAACGCCGTTGGCGTGCCTTCTATTGGCAAAGCCAGCGTCTCCATTTCACGCGCCAACGGAATATCGGCCCAATCTAGTTGCGGCTGGCCCATGTTAACGCTGTAAATACCACCGCCAGCATCTTCACATTCCAGCAAACCGCGTTCGGTTTTTAGGGTTAATTGCGCCAATCCGGTTTCCTGAAACAACATGCCAGCAATACAGCGAGTGGCGTTGCCGCAGGTTGCAGACAGGCTGCCATCGGCGTTCCAAAACTCAAGATAGGCAGCTGCATCATCGCAATCCAGGATCACCGCTAACTGATCAAAACCCACACCAAAGTGCCGATCACCAATAGCACGCGCAATATCTGCCGTAATCGGATTGCTTAGGCCGCGCGCATCAACCACGACAAAATCATTGCCCAACCCATGCATTTTTCTAAAGGGCAAGCCCGATTTCAGAAGATCGTTTTCCATAAGCCGCCTATAGACGGTTTGATCCGCCTTGGCCAGATTCTGTAGGCGCCGAAATATACCAGTGAAATTAGGAATTTTCACCGAAAAGCCCCTTGACCAACCCAGCCCCCGCTTATACCAAGCGCAAATTGCGTGGGCCGGTAGCTCAGTTGGTAGAGCAACTGACTTTTAATCAGTAGGTCTCGGGTTCGAGCCCCGACCGGCTCACCAATTAAATCAATGACTTAGCTAATTATCCGTGTGACCCGAAAGATGCTGGGGAAACACAGGGGAAACATTTCTTGCCAAAACCTTCTCCTAATTCCCTCATCTGATTCCATTCCAGAGCAGGCTCCCTT
>JBLHMX010000156.1:0-6626 GCA_047622625.1 Paracoccaceae bacterium
CGGTTGGGTCCAACCTGGAACCAGACGTGGGACATTTTGGCAGATGATTGGGGCCCGAAAGACCACGCCGCCTAGAATGTTGCGGATCGTGCCATTGGGACTGCGCCACATCTTCTTTAAGCCGAACTCTTCGACCCGCGCCTCGTCTGGGGTGATCGTCGCGCATTTAACACCTACGCCGATTTCCTTGATCTTGTGGGCGGCATCGATTGTGATTTGATCGTCTGTGCGATCGCGCTCTTCAATGCCCAAATCATAGTAGATCAGGTCGAGGTCCAAGTAAGGCAAGATCAGCTTTTTCTTGATGAAATCCCAGATGATGCGCGTCATCTCATCGCCGTCAAGCTCGACGATTGGGTTCGCAACTTTGATCTTTGTCATGTGGTTTTGCCCCTAAAGCGTGAATCAGTTAGCGCCTTGATAGTCGAACTAAGCCCAAAATTAAAGGGGTATACAATTGCATACCGAAACAAAAGCCAAGCGTTGTTTCGTGACATTTGCTGGGCAACAGATCCCAAATGTGGTTAATCTGAGGCAGGTGTGGGGCCGTTTTGTGGAGAACAACCGTGCAGACGTCCGTATACCGTTATGTTTTACTTGCACTTTTAGCTTTGTCCATCGCCGCGTTCCTTGTTGCATTAAACAGTGATGCACTGGAACTGTCGCGTTATAGCAGGACAATGATTGCCTGAATTACTGGCAAAGACTTAAAACAACTGGGGTTGGCAGAACGCCTGCCAACCCCGTTTAATATACAATCGTGTTTAGTCAGCCGCTGTTTGGCCCGACTTATGAACGATGCCCGCTAGACCACCACCAGCAAGTGGCATCAGCAAATATATCCAAAGATCTTTCAACGCATCAGCATTGAAAATATTCGTGGCGATTGAACGCGCAGGGTTAACCGAAGCGCCTGAAACGCTGATCCCGGCGATGTGGATCATCACCAAAGTCAAGCCAATCGCCAGGCCTGCAACTTGTGTTGAGGACCCTTCTTTGGTTGCGCCCAAAATGACTGTTACGAACAGGAACGTCGCAATCAGCTCAAACAAAAGCGCGGCGGTTAAACCAAATGCACCAACCGTTGTCGAGGCTGCCCCAGGATCGGCCGTCATAGCCATCAAAATGATCGCAGCAAGCAATCCGCCCGTGATCTGAGCGATCCAATAGCTGATCATCTCGGCCATTGTCATTCTGTCTGCTAGCATCATCCCCAGACTGACTGCCGGATTAAGATGTGCGCCCGAGATTGGGCCAATACCGTAAGCCATTGCGACTACCGCTAGGCCAAATGCCATGCTGACGCCCAACAGGCCAACATCGGCTTTCATGAACAGGATCGTTCCACACCCAAAGAATACGAGTGCGAATGTCCCGATTAGTTCTGCGAGGTTTTTTTTCATTGTTCTTCCCACATTTATTGTTTGTGGGAAAAGCATACCCTTAATGCAGTAGGTGCGTAAGCGAAAAGTGAACAGTTTGCATGGCCGATAGTCGTTTCGTTTTGCCCCGCGACAACAGCAATTTTAGGATCTATAACTAGGCCACAACCTTCTGGATGAACCATGCGTGATTTAAAAAACCCTGACGAACGTCACCCCGAAAAGGCCCATCGGGCAGCAGCGCCTGTTTTGCGCAAACCTGATTGGATTCGCGTCAAAGCGCCGACCTCGGAAGGGTACAAAAAAACGCGCGATATCCTTCGTGAAAATAATTTGGTCACGGTTTGCGAAGAAGCAGGCTGTCCAAACGTCGGCGAATGTTGGAGCCAGGGCCACGCCACAATGATGATCATGGGTGAGATTTGCACCCGTGGTTGTACATTTTGCAATGTGGCAACAGGGCGGCCCGATATTTTGGATGTCTTTGAACCAGGCAGGGTCGCGGTCGCGGTTGAAAAACTGGGCCTGAACCATGTCGTCATCACATCTGTGGACCGGGATGACTTAGAAGATGGCGGGGCTGAGCATTTTGCCCAGACCATTCGTTCAGTTCGGCGCAAATCGCCCAACACGACAATTGAAATTCTGACACCTGACTTCCTGAAATGTGCACCGAGTGTGTTGGAAACCGTGGTTGCCGCCAAACCAGATGTTTTCAATCACAACCTTGAAACTGTGCCTGGTCTTTATCCGGAAGTTCGGCCAGGTGCGCGTTACTTTCATTCGCTGCGGTTGTTGCAAAGGGTCAAAGAGCTCGATCCGTCGATGTTCACCAAGTCGGGGATTATGGTGGGATTGGGAGAAGACCGCCAATCTGTTCATCAAGTGATGGATGACATGCGAGCGGCAGATATCGATTTTCTGACGATCGGCCAGTACCTTCAGCCATCGACCAAACACCACGGAATTGCTCGCTTTGTAACACCGGATGAGTTTGCGGCCTATGAGCGTGCGGCATATGGCAAAGGTTTCTTGATGGTCTCGGCGACACCGCTGACGCGGTCAAGCTATCACGCTGGTGACGATTTCGCGAAACTCAGATCAGCGCGCCTGAAGCAACTGTGCCAAAACAACTAGCGGCTGCCAATCGTCAGAAGATACGCCGCAATTGCTTCACGATCTGACTGGGGCAATTGGCTGATGTTTTGGATAACCGAAACCATTTCACCACCTGCACTATCAAATTCTGGCGTGAAACCACTCGTTAGATACTCAACAATCTCATCTGCTGTCCATCCAAGATGAGCCGCCGAAATGTTGGGAATAGTACCTTTGCCACTGGGGTTTGGCGCACCTGTCAGCCAAGACCTGTACTTTGTGCCGCCTAAGAAGTTGCGCGGCGTGTGACATTCGCTGCAATGAACCAGGCCTTCGACCAACTGTCGACCTCGTATTGTTTGCTCAGACGATGCGGCGGTAATCGGGCCTTGCTTCATGAATAGCAATTTCCACCCGCCCAGAGAGCGTCTGATGTTGAACGGAAAGGACACCAAGTGGTCCTGGCTGGGAACGGATGATGCTGGCAAAGTCGCCATATACGCTCGCAAATCGACAATCTCATCCACCGGCACATTCGTGTAACTGGTGTAGGGAAAAGCCGGGAAGTAATGCTGGCCCTCAGGTGAAACACCGTGTTTCATCGCGTTGACCAACTGCAGGTCCGTCCAGTTTCCGATACCATGCTGGGGGTCATTTGAAATATTGGGTGCAAAGAAGGTGCCGAAAGGGCTGACAAACTCTTTGCCGCCAGACAATACAAGTTTGTCGTCGCCAGTTGCTTTGTCAGCGGCGTGGCACGACGAACATCCACCGGCTAGGAATATGAAGTGACCGCTCTGTGGATCGCCCGTCATACCGTCCAGCTCGGCTGGGTCTGTTGTTTTGGGCGATGTAAGATACCACCCCGCACCAGCACCAATAACGAGAAGCAAAAATAATGTTCTGAAAAACCGCTTCACGATCGTCCTCCGACTGTTAACTAACGTCTATCTGCGTCTATCTGCGTCTATCTGCCTTGTGAAAATCAATATCCGATACGCAGGTTTTACTTCGACTTCGTCTTTCCTGTTTCCACGGTCAGAAACTCGGGCCATCCAACCCATCGTTCGACGGCGAAAAGCGATAGGCATACGAGCAAAATACCAAAAAAGAACTTAACTTGAGTCATTGAGGCGGGCTTGCGTGCCCGCCGCGCCATACGAAGCATCATACGCGGGTTCAAATGATCACTCCCTCAAGGCCTGTTTAAATTTGATTAGTCCGTAAATCGTACTTTTCCTATGTAGGGAAGGTTGCGATTTCGTTGTGCATAGTCAATGCCGTAGCCCACTACAAATTCGTCGGGAATGACAAAGCCGGTCCACGTCGCTTTGATATCAACTTCACGCCGCGACGGTTTATCGAGCAGGGCGCAAACTTCCATCCTGTTGGGATTGCGCGACGCTAACAGTGACCTAACATGGTGCAACGTGCGACCTGTGTCGACAATGTCTTCCACGACCAACAAATCCCTGCCTTCAATCTCACCTCGCAAGTCTTTCAATATGCGCACTTCGCCTGAGCTTTCGGTTGAGTTACCGTAGGACGAGGTTTCCAGAAAATCGACCTCAACCGGCAAATCAAGTTCACGGACCAAATCGGCGATAAAGACAAATGAACCGCGCAGCAGACCCACGACAATCAGCTTATCAGTGCCCTTGAAGGCAGTGGATATTTCGTGTGCCAAACTTTCGACACGCGCGGCAATCGATTTTGCCGAGATCATTCGATCAATCACATAATTATTATGTTCCATGCAGCCCCCTTGCATTCAGGTCGCAGTTTAGAAAAAAGCTGAAGGAAGTCACCCCACAAAGGGATAATTTTTGTAAAGATGCCCAAGCATTCTGAAATCAGAACGATGTCTTACAGCGCCAAACAGATGTTTGATCTGGTTGCAGACGTTTCACAGTATCCTGAGTTTTTACCTTGGTGTGCCGCTGCGCGTATCCGCAGCTCAACCATGGGTGACACGCAAACCGTGATTGACGCCGATTTGGTCATTTCGTTCAAAGTTTTTCGCGAGAAGTTTGGCAGCACCGTGACGTTGACCCCAAATGAAAACCGGATAGATGTCGTCTATCTGGACGGGCCGTTTAAGTACTTAAACAATCACTGGCTGTTTAAAGATATTGGCGACGGCCAATGCGAGGCTGCATTTTTTGTCGATTTTGAATTTAAGTCGGTCGTTCTTCAGGCGGTTATTGGCGTTGTCTTTGGTGAGGCGATGGAACGGATCGTGCGCGCCTTTGAAAGACGCGCACAAGATTTATACGGCTAACCCCGCCTATGAATTGAAGTCGTAAGCCCTTTCACCGTGGCTGGTCAGATCTAGTCCTGTAATCTCGGCCTCTTCATCGACCCGAATCGCGAACACCATTTTTGCGACATATATGATCGCTGTCGTTGTCACGATCGTCCAGACGGCGACAACTGCCAAACCACCAAATTGGGCAACCCAACTCGCGTGGCCAAACACCGCCAGCATCGCGATCCCGAATATCCCGCCAATTCCGTGTACGGCAAACACATCCAGCGTATCGTCGATCTTCAGCTTGTTTTTCACAAAACCGCACATTTCCTGACACAAGACACCGGCTACAGCGCCGATAAACATGGCTTCAATCGGCCCAACCGAACCCGATGCCGGCGTGATCGACGCAAGGCCTGCGATTGTACCGGTTACCATCCCGATCAACGAGGCTTTGCCGTATTTGATCCGCTCATATAACGCCCAACTAAGGGAGGCGGACGCAGCTGAGATATGTGTGACCGTGATCGCCATCGCAGCGCCGCCGTCAGCTGCCAGTTGTGAGCCGCCGTTAAAACCAAACCAGCCAACCCATAGCATCGCGGCACCGATCATAACCATGCCAGGATTATGGGGCGGTTTGGATTTATCAAGCCGTGGGCCCAGGAAAATCGCGACGATCAAAGCGGCGATGCCCGCCGTTTGGTGAACTACTATGCCTCCGGCAAAATCGTTCACGCCGTCGGCAAACAATGACCACTCAGCCCCCGCCAATAATCCACCACCCCAAATCCAGTGTGCAACTGGCGCATAGCAAATTAGCATCCACAGACCCGAAAACAGCATCGCAAAACCAAAACCAATACGCTCAACATAAGCGCCAATGATCAGAGCTGGCGTAATAATCGCGAAGGTCATCTGGAACGCAAAGAACAGCACTTCGGGAATGCTGCCCGACAGACTGTCAACCGTCACGCCTGACAGAAAGGCTTTGCCCAACCCGCCCCACCATGCATTGCCGTCACCAAAGGCAATTGAATAGCCGGCGACGAGCCACAACAAGCTCATCAAACAGGCAATCCCGAAACACTGCATAAACACGGACAAGACGTTTCGGGCGCGAACCAGCCCACCGTAAAAGAGCGCAAGCCCGGGGAGGGTCATAAAAAGTACAAGTGCAGTGGCGACAATAATCCAGCTGGTATCGGCGGCGTTCATGGCAGGTTTCCTCAAATTTCCGTTGAGGTGGTGATAGCCGTGACACCCATAAGGTTAAGAGTGCAAGGGAGTTTTACGGGACGGTAATGGATTTTCGCCTAATAATTAGGCATATTTTTCACATTAGCTTAAAATGAGAGCATCATACCAGTGCAATGGCAGCTTGGATAAGTTTTAAGGCGTGCGAGGTGGCGGCTTGACGAACTTCGCGTCGTCCAAGCGCGCCGAAATCTATTTGCTCGGCGACGGTTCGCTGATTTCTGATGGCCAAAGCAAAGCAAACGCGCCCTTCTGGTTTGTGCTCAGATCCACCTGGCCCAGCAATACCCGTTACCGAAACCGCGATGTCAGCATTTGCTTGCCGACGCGCGCCATCTGCCATCTCTACGGCAACTTCTTTTGACACCGCGCCAAACGCGCTTAGCGTGGCAAGGCGAACCTCCAACATCGCGATTTTCGCACCGTTGGAATATGTCACAAACCCCCGGTCAAAAATACCAGAACTGCCAGGGGCATCGGTTAATGCCGCGGCGACCAATCCGCCAGTGCAGCTTTCGGCTGTTGTAATGGTTACACCTGCGGCGGTGCCAAGTGAAACGATTTGATCCGCAAGCGACAGGCTCACACCATCCAACCATGTGCTACAGTGGCCAATGCCAATACACAAAGCGCCGCCA
>JBLHMX010000157.1:0-6612 GCA_047622625.1 Paracoccaceae bacterium
GTGTGAATGTTGCACCATGCACATTTTGACACGAAGGGCGGATTGCAGACATTCGCTGCATTTTGCAACAACGGCCGCTATGCCGGGCTTTTATGCTGATGCACAAATGGCTGGATTCGATACACCGCGCCGCAAGTCAAAAAGTTGGACTTTTAGCCGCGACAAAATTAATGGCCCGCCATCAGTATTTAGCCGGGAAAAACGATTGAGCCGAAATGCACTCGTATAGCTTTGACGGGATTTGCCGAAGGCGACTTTCCCTCAGTCAAACAAACAGGTGAATTCCGAAAATCATGAGAACCGCGATGAACGCCGTTTCCGTGACAAGCAGTGCAATGGCGGGACCGCCAACTTTAACCACTTCCCTTAAGGATGTTTTTAGCCCGACAGCGGCAATTGCTGTCAATAGGGCCCATCGGGACAAGCCTGCAGAATAATCAATCAATTGATTTGGAAACAAGTGAAGCGAATTAAGGATGACAAGGATGACAAAGGCCAAAACAAATCCAGGCACAATTGGTGGCCTTTGCCCCGCACTTTCCCCGCCTGCATTCGCTCGCCGGATAATCAACGAAGCAATCAAGACAACCGGGGCCAACATCGCGACCCTGATTAGTTTCACGACTGTTGCGATCTCACCGGTCTCGTCTGACATTGAGAACCCAGCACCAACAACTTGCGCAACATCGTGAATGGTTGCGCCTAAAAACACGCCCGCCATTTTGCTGTCCAGTCCCAGCATTGTGGAAAATATGGGGTAAATGATCATGGCAAGCGTTGATAAGAGAGTCACACCGACCACTGTGAAGACAAGCCGTTCTTCTGATCTTTCATCGCGTGGCAGGATAGCCGAGATTGCCATTGCAGCAGACGCGCCACATATTGCCACTGACCCGGCTGACAGAAATGCGAACCGGTATTTGTGGCCAAAAAAACGGGCAACAAAAAGGCCGAAACCAATTGTCAAAAGAAGGCTTACAATGACAAGAATCACTACTTCTTTACCCAGTTGCGCCGCCATATCAAAGTTGATCCGCATCCCCAACAATGCGACACCAAAACGCAAAACCGTACGCGCCGAGAAACTGATACCTTGAGCGCATTTGCCTTCTTCTGACAAAAAGTTCAGCGCAATGCCAAACAGCAACGCCATGAGCATGGCAGGCGCCCCATAATGATCAGAGATGGACTGACCTGCGAGTGCAATGAGGGCCGCGACTAGGAAGCCAGGGAAAACTGCACGCATCCAATCTGTCAGACGGCCTTGAACCATTGAATTCATTTGGAAATTCCCGGAGATTGAGGCGGCATACGATGCGGTGGATGTTGAAGAAGAGGGATTTGGGGCACACCGTTCCTGTCGGCCAACAGCCTGTATCCAGATTGGCGGATGAGGTTGGTGCAAATTTTCTTAGGTTGTCTGTAACAGCATCCGAGCGGTCAATAAAAGCCGCCCGGGTTTTCTAGGTATGGTTCTTACGCACTGCGATAGAGCTTGGTCATCGAAAACTCGCGATGGCCAAGGGCTTCGGCGGCAGTGTTGCGGCCATTTGCTGTGCGGCGGATCATTTCGACCAACTCGTCACCCGCTTCATCGATGGTCTGGTCACGGCGCAGGATGCCTGAAACATCCAGATCGATGTGCTCGCTCATGGTGCGCACGGTACGGGGGTTGGCAGTGATCTTGATTACTGGAACGATCGGGTTTCCGACCACATTACCTTGCCCAGTGGGGAACGTGTGGATGACGGCGCCACCAGCTGCCATCAAGGTCACACATTCAGCCGCGGCCGAGGACGAGTCCATGAAGTACAGCCCCTTGCCCGAAGCCGGTTGTTCCGCTGGTTCCAGGATATCAATATACTGCGATGTGCGGCCTATCTTTTCCAGATTACCTAGAGCCTTTTCCTCGATCGTCGTCAGACCGCCGAGGATATTGCCCTTTGTCGGCTGGCTGTCGGACAGATCGTCCGTCTGGTGCGCAAAAATCACGTCGTTCTGATAGGCTTCCCACATCTTGAACCAACGTGCGCCAACTTCTTCATTGATCGCACGTTTCTGGCAGATATGTTCGGCCCCGGTGATTTCAGAAGTCTCGCCAAAGAATCCGGTGATGCCTTCGGGCAGCAGTTTGTCGTACATGTTGCCAACCGTCGGGCACGAGCCAAGGCCGGTTGTCGTATCGCTTTCACCGCATTTGGTTGAGACCCAGAGCTCTGAGATCGAACATTCTTCGCGCTGAACTTCGGTCGCCTTGTGGACGAAATCCTTGGCCGCCCAACTTGCAGCGCGGATGGTTTCAAAATCGCCGTTCTGCTCGATCGAAAACTCGGCAACTTCTTTGCCGGTCAAGCGGATGCCGTCGGCAATCCGTTTCGTCCAGTCTGGTTCGATACCGATTACGACGACCGAATGCACGTTCGCGTTGGCGCCAGTGCCGATCATCGTCCGAAAGTGCACATCAAGATCTTCACCAAACTGCAGGCGGCCGTACGCATGTGGAATCGCCATCGTACCCTTGACGTTATTGGCAACCGCTTCACAGGCCGCGTTTGAAATGTCGTCGACAGGAAGGATCAAAACGTGGTTGCGGACGCCGACGCGGCCGTTTTCGCGGCGGTAGCCATGGATCGTCATGTTTGAGAGGTTGGTCATGGTTTTTGTCCTTACCAGCGTTTCGTTTTGCAGTTTTGCGTGTGGACATGATCGCCCTTTTTAACATCAGCAGTCATGATGCCGATGTCTTCGCCGTATTTGAAAACGGTGGCGCCTTTGGTCAAATCTTTAAGCGCGATTTTGTGCCCAATTGGGGCGGCTTCACCAGCGGTCAGGCGAAAGATATTGTTGCCCTTGGCAGTTTGCTCGGGATCATCGTGAGTGACGCAGACCAACATATTGGTGCCGGCCTCCAGCCCTTCGATCACAACAACGCCGACGCTGTCTTCGTGTTCGTGAACTAGAAGATGTGGAATTTCTGACATTACTATTTCCTTATATATCAGGGTTTTAAGATTACTTTTGGAGCCGGCACTGTGCCTTTTCGAATATCACGAAAGGCCCTTGAGCCCTCAGAAAGTGGGCGGGATTCAATCCAATCAAGCGTGCCGAGTTTGCCGTCGAACATGGCCTGCGCTGTCGCGCGAAAATCCTCGGCCGTATAAGTATAAGTTCCGATAAATGTGATTTCTTGCAAGGTCAGGCGTCGGATATCGAGCCCGCCGTCGGGCGCGCCAAGTCCAATGTGCATGATGACGCCACCCGGGCGCACCAACATCGACGCTGTGTCACGGGTTTGCACGAAGCCCACGCCATCAATAACGAGATCAAAGAGATCGTTAGTTTCAACCTCTTTCGGCGCTAAAACAATTAGTCCGGTGTTCTTTGTAAGATAATCGCGCCTGATTTCATTCGGCTCGATCACAGTCACATCTAACGTGCCCAAAGCTATCAGCGACAAAGCCGCCCCGACACCAATTGCGCCGCCCCCAATAACCAGTGCGCGGGTATTGGGCATCGTTGAATGTAGCGCTATTTTGGCTAACCTAACTGCATGCCAGCCACAGGCAATCGGTTCTGCAAGGCTTGCCTTTTCAAGGGAGAAATGGTCAGGAACCGCGACAGTGTTTCCAATCGACATCGCAACATATTCAGCGAAGCCACCTTCGCGTGGCATCATCGAAATGATTTGGCGGTCAGGGCATAGGTTATCACGGCCCGATTTGCAGGCAGGGCATTTGCCACAGGTGACCAAGGGGTTAATTGTGACTTTTTTTCCATCGTTTGGGCCACCCACTATAATTCCAGAAACCTCGTGGCCAAGGATCAATGGTGCGGGTCTTCGGTCATCATGGCCGAGAAAAGCATGCATGTCAGAGCCACAAATGCCGACGCTTTCTATCTTGATCAGAACTTCGCCTTCCTTAGGCGTTGGATCGGCAACATCCCGAAACTCGAGCTCCTTGGGTCCAGTATAAACTAGCGCTTTCATTTGGCTGTATATCCCCCGTCAACAGCGAGGGTTTGGCCGGTCACGTAGGCCGATGCGTCCGAGCAAAGAAACTGAAGCGGGCCATCCAAATCGTTAAGCTCGCCATTGCGCCCGATACAAGTTTGGGCGGCATTGGCGGCGGCCCTGGCAGCGTCGCCAAAAACAGCGGCGGTCAGTTCAGTGTTAAAAAAACCCGGTGCGATGGCGTTAGCGGTGATGCCATAAGGCGACCACGCTTCGGCCATCGCACGGGTTAATTGGCTGACCCCACCTTTACTTGCGCCGTAAGCAATGCCGCCTGGAAAGGCGCGATTGCTTTGTAATGATGCGAAATTGATAATCCGCCCCCAATTATTTTCTTTCATTGCCCTGACAAAGCTTTGCGCCAGAAAAAAAGGTGCCGACAGATTAAGGTCCAGTGTCACGTTCCAACCTTCAGGTGTCACGTCATCGGCGACCTGTCTGGTGTTGATGCCAGCGGCATTGATCAGGATGTCTGGCGGACCAAACACACCGACGATTTCTTGGGCAACGCTTTCCAACGCGCCGCGTTCTGACAGGTCAGCAGAAACTACATGTGTTTCGGCAGATACTGACGCCTGCCACGCTTTCAATTGATCGCCCCGCCGGGCCACGCCAACGACACGAACGCCATTTTCGGCCAGAAACGATGCCGCATGCCGACCGAGGCCGGAACTGGCCCCGGTCACGCACGCGGTTTTACCAGCAAGACTGAAAAGCCTTGCTGACTCGGAGGAGAGTAAATCAACCATTGGAGGTAAGATCGAATTCTTGGTCAGGGAAATATTTCTTTAACCGGATGTCAGCGGTGCGTGCATGACCTTCCATGCCTTCAAGTCGGGCAATGCGGGCGGTTGCCTCGGCCACGGCTTTGCTGCCTTCACGTGTTGATCGCTGCCAGGTGACAATTTTCATGTATTTATGAACGGATAGACCACCCGTGTAATTTGCTGCGCCTGAAGTGGGCAAAACATGGTTTGTTCCTGAAGCTTTGTCGCCATAAGCCACTGTGGTTTCTTCGCCAAGGAACAATGACCCGTAGCAAGACAAACGGTCCAACCACCAATCCAGATCTTCGGCCTGAACTGTCAAATGTTCGGGTGCATAGCTGTCTGACGTTGCCGCCATT
Organism: Paracoccaceae bacterium; assembly: GCA_047622625.1. Lineage (GTDB taxonomy): Bacteria > Pseudomonadota > Alphaproteobacteria > Rhodobacterales > Rhodobacteraceae > UBA5972. The sequence goes on from JBLHMX010000157.1 coordinate 5,139, forward strand.
TCCTCACGGTTGCTGCAAAGGATCACCTCGGCATAATCGCGCCACGCCATGGCGGCATTTTCGCCGTTCACATCCGGTAGATCGGCGATCAGGCCCGGCACGATTTGCAAAACTTTCTCGGCCAACGCGCGATCATCAGTTACCAGCCAAACAGGCGAGTTGTAGCCGTGTTCAGCCTGCCCAACCAAGTCGGCCGCAACAATCATGGGATCAGCCGTTGCATCTGCAAGGATCAGGCTGTCAGTTGGGCCCGCAATCATGTCGATGCCCACGCGGCCAAATAAAATGCGCTTTGCTTCCGCCACGAATTGATTGCCCGGCCCGACGATGATGTTGGCTTTGGGCAGACCAAATAGGCCAAACGCCATTGCAGCAACACCTTGAACACCGCCCATCGCTAGTATTTTATCCGCACCAGCAATATGCGCTGCATAAACAATTGCAGGCGCAATCCCGATGCCCGGTCGTGGCGGCGAGCAAGCAACAATATGCTGGCAACCAGCAACCTTGGCCGTCGTCACGGTCATAATAGCCGACGCAATGTGCGAATAGCGACCTCCAGGAACATAACACCCAGCCGTAGTGACCGGGATTGCTTTTTGACCAGCGATCAGGCCCGGCACAACCTCGTATTCAATGTCCTGCAGCGTTGCTTTTTGCGCCTCTGCAAACCGGCGAACATTGTCATGGGCAAAAAGAAGATCGTCCTTCAACTTATTTGGGACAAGCGCACACGCCGTTTCTATCTCTTCCGCCGATAGCTCAATATTACCGTCATACTGATCAAATTTCGCCGCATATCGCAGCGCAGCTTCATCACCGCCCTGTTCTATATCGGCCAAAATCCCCTGTACTATTTCACGCACATCGCCAGCGTCGCTTTGCGAAGTTAAGTCCGCTTTCTTAAGGTATTCTCGACTCATAGTCTCTCCATTCGGTGCCAGCACTATTGGCCAGCAAGGTATTTTGGCAGCCAGAGCACAAGCTGCGGGAAAAGGAACAGCAAACTTAAACCGATCAATTGAACGACCATAAATTGCATCATTCCGAGGTAGATGTCCTTCAGGTCCCAATTCGGAACAACGCCTTTTAAGAAGTAAGCCGAAAGCGCTACGGGCGGACTTAGCCAGGCCGTTTGCAGGTTCACCGCGACCAAAATGCCGAACCATACCAACATGTCGTACTTGCTTTCAAATCCCGGCAGATCAAGGGATGTCACAGTCGGCAGCAAGATCGGCACAACGATCAGAACAATCGGCACCCATTCCAGCGGCCAACCTAGTAGGAAGATCAATGCCAAGACCAAGATAAGGATTAGGTAAGGTGACATATCTAGCCCCAGAAGTATCTGAGTCATCATTGTTGGCGTGCCAAGGTTGCTGAATTCGGCTCCAAAGAAGTTCGAAGCAGCCACGAGGAACATAATTAGAACTGTGATCTCTAGAGACCTGATCAAGCTTTCAAAGAAACTTTT
>JBLHMX010000158.1:0-6541 GCA_047622625.1 Paracoccaceae bacterium
CTTGTTCAGATGCCGCGTTTTCCAACAAAGCCGTGAAAATCAGCGTGGTCATTGCCGTCGGCAACAATTCAGCCAAAATTTCGTCTTCATCCGGTTCGTATTCGTAAAATGGCGCATCCGCACCCTCTACGGTTTCGACTTCGGCCGGGATCAACTGACGTGTGGTTGGGATCTGTTCCATAACGGATTTGAACTTGTTGTAGAAAATCGTTGCCACATCAAATTCAGCACCCTCAAACCGGGCCAGAACATCGCGTGCCACGCCAACTGCGTCGGAATATCCAACGCGCTTAACTTCGGTCATGTCGACATGCGTAATCATCATATCGCCATAGTCGCGCTTCATCTGTTCACGGCCTTTTTTGCCGATTGTCAGAATTTTGACAGTCTTACCAGCAGCCACAAGGCGGTTCGCGTGGGCTTTTGCCATCTTGACGATGGATGAATTAAACCCACCGCACAAACCACGCTCAGACGTGGCAACAACCAACAGATGCACTTGATCAGCACCAGTTCCCGCCAAAAGCTTTGGCGCGGTTTCAGACCCTGCCGCCGCCCCAGCCAGATTGCCCATTACGGCGGCCATACGTTCGCCGTAAGGTCGTGCCGCTTCAGCCGATTCCTGCGCCCGGCGCAGCTTTGCGGCTGCCACCATCTGCATGGCCTTGGTGATCTTACGCGTTGACTTAACGCTTTCGATCCGTGTCTTCAGGACTTTGAGGTTCGCCATCTCTGCAAATCTCCTTTTCCCTTAAAGGCCAGAATTAATTGAAGTTTTTTGCAAAACCTTCAACGGCGGATTTGATCGCATCTTCAAGTTCACCTTTAACCTTACGGTCATTTTCGGTGATATCTTTCAACAGATCAGCGTGGTTCTGGCGCAAATGGCTCAACAGACCGGCTTCAAACTGACCGACTTGTGAGACTGCGATGCCATCCAAAAAGCCCTTTGTGCCAGAATAGATCACGATGACCTGTTCAGCATTGGACAAAGGTGAATATTGCGGCTGCTTTAGCAATTCGGTCAAACGCGCACCGCGGTTCAACAAAGCTTGCGTTGATGCATCAAGGTCAGAACCAAACTGCGCGAACGCCGCCATTTCGCGGTACTGCGCCAATTCCAACTTAATCGAACCCGCAACAGACTTCATCGCATCCGTTTGAGCAGATGAACCAACGCGGCTCACAGACAAACCGGTGTTCACAGCCGGGCGAATACCCTGATAGAACAATTCGCCTTCAAGGAATATCTGACCGTCAGTGATCGAAATCACGTTGGTTGGAATAAACGCCGAAACATCACCGCCCTGTGTTTCAATAACTGGCAGAGCAGTCAAAGAACCAGAACCGTTATCCGCGTTCAATTTTGCAGACCGTTCCAATAGACGGGAGTGAAGGTAGAAAACATCGCCTGGGTAAGCTTCACGTCCCGGTGGGCGGCGAAGAAGCAGGGACATCTGGCGATAGGAAACTGCCTGTTTTGTAAGATCATCATAAACGATCAGGGCGTGGCGGCCATTGTCGCGGAAGTGCTCGGCCATAGAAGTCGCCGAATATGGGGCCAAGAACTGCATAGGTGCCGGATCAGACGCCGTCGCCGCAACAACGATGGTATATTCCATCGCGCCGCTTTCTTCGAGTTTCTTCACCAACTGTGCAACGGTCGAACGCTTTTGACCAATCGCCACATAGACGCAGTAAAGCTTTTTGCCTTCGTCATCACCAGCCGCATCGTTGACCGATTTCTGGTTCAGGATGGCGTCAAGTGCGATGGCTGTTTTGCCGATCTGGCGGTCACCAATGATCAGCTCGCGCTGGCCACGGCCCACTGGGATCAACGCATCAACAGATTTAATGCCAGTGGCCATTGGCTCATGTACAGACTGGCGCGGAATGATGCCCGGCGCTTTTACGTCTGATGTTGAACGCTTTTTGGTTTTGATCGGGCCCTTGCCGTCAATTGGGTTGCCAAGGCCGTCAACAACACGACCAAGAAGTTCGTCACCAACGGGCACATCCACAATCGCGTTTGTCCGCTTAACAACGTCGCCTTCTTTGATGTCTCGGTCGGACCCAAAGATAACCACACCAACATTGTCGCTTTCAAGGTTCAGCGCCATGCCACGAATTCCACCTGGGAATTCAACCATTTCACCGGCCTGAATGTTATCCAACCCGTGAACCCGGGCGATACCATCACCGACCGATAAAACGCGGCCTACTTCTGCGACTTCGGCATCTTGACCGAAATTCTTAATCTGATCCTTGAGGATCGCAGAGATTTCTGCAGCTTGGATACCCATTATCCGACCTCTTTCATTGCATTTTGAAGATTGGAGAGTTTCGAGGCGATTGATGAATCAATCATCTGCGAACCCACTTTAACGACAAGGCCACCGATGAGAGCTTCATCAACAGTCGCTTGAATAATAACATCTTTACCAACGGCCTTTTTCAACGACGCGGCAAGTTTGGTTTCTTGGGCTTTTGTCAGTTTTTTGGCTGACGTAATTTCTGCCGTGACCTCGCCCTTTTCCTCGGCGATCAAATCGCGGATGGCAGTCACCAAATGGGGCAAAACAAACAGACGCCGATTTTCGGCCATCAGACCCAGCGTATTCGTTGTAATGCCGTTAAGGCCCATCTTTTTAGCAATCGCCGCGATAGCGCCGGCTTGTTCAGCGCGACTATACACTGGTGACGAAATCAAATCGCTGAAATCATCCGAGCTTTCAAGCGCGGCGGCCAGCGCATTCACATCATTTTCTATCGCAGCTAGCTTTTTGCCTTCTTGGGCCAGATCGAACACTGCTGTCGCATAACGCGCAGCAACGCCTAAGGATATCGAAGCTGTTTCAGACAAAAATTAACCCTTCCGGTTCCTGGCTTGCCGCCGACTAATCATCAGAGGCCAACTTTTAAGAAACGCATATATTTCTATAAGCGTTGAAATCGGCGCGGTGATAACAGAGCTATAGCAAGTAGGCAATGGCCTTGCACACCGCGTTCCGTGAATTATTATTGTTTGTTTTCAGTTTGTTAACTTGTCCAGCCCAGAACGTGCGACGCTTTGAAGCTTCAAAAATGGCGGGATTCCAAGCGGTTGAGGCAAAACTAGATGGTCTAACCTATTAATCGTCGAATCCGATTACGCCAAAGACTGCTGTTAACCGGCCAAAATTTCCCTTTAGGGCGGTTTGCGCGTCCTAAACGGAAAACGATGTGAACGGTTAAGCCTGCGTCAACAATGTTATCGCGATATATAAGATCGACAACGTTCCCATCGCAAAAGCTGGGACGCGTACGAATGGAATGCCAGTATAGTAAAGCAATACGAACGCACCACGGCCCAGAACAAACAACAGTGCCGCCAACTCAACTCCTGCACCCTCAACCGCCATTACGGCCCCAACGGCCAAAACTGGAATGCCATAAGCGCCGGCCTCGATATGGTTTTGCAGCGTGCGTTTTACACGCATCGCAAACCCAGTAACGTCGACGGCTTGCCGGTTTGACGAAAATCCGTAGGCAAAGCCTTTAGTGGCGTAAGTGAACATGATCTCAAAGCCAATAAGTGCGAGAGTCATGAGACCATAGGCAAGAAGTGCGGTTGTAAATGTCATTGCGTTTTCCTTATTTCGCAAACCGGATTGGGCTTGCATTATGATTGCTTTGGAATATTCTATCCAAACGGATTGATTGAGTAACTATCCAACTGGATAGAATAGTCAAGTCAAAACCAACTGGGAAAAATAATTTGTCACGGCTGAAAAAGATTGAACCCCAAGAAGCCGAGCAAGCCGCAATGCTGCTTTTTTGGGAACACGGCTATCACAACACAAGTACACGCCAAATCGAAGAAGAAACCGGGCTAACGCGTTTCAGCCTACAAACCTACTACGGTGGCAAGATGAATTTGTTTCTGAAGGCCCTCGATTTATATCTAGATAGCTTCGAAGAATTCGTAAGCCCGTCAATGCATGATGGTCAGTTGGAGACTATTGCCATCTGGTTTGAACAACGCACTAATCCCGCGATGTTTGCACAGGCCGCCTGCTTCGGCTGCTTGTTGTTAAATTCAACTGTCGAATTTTCCGCTGATAACACACAGGTAAATAAGCGCGCTGCGCGATTTTTTGCTATGGTTGGATCGGGATTTCAAAGTGCGCTTCACGCTGCAAAATCAGCTGGAAACCTGCCGAAGGATTTTGATTGTTCTACAAATGCTCAAGTTCTGCTGGCATCGGCTGTCAGCCTGAACATTGTTATCCGATCAGCAGGCGACAACAGGACGGGCAAACCAATGGCAAACGCTGCCGCCACTTTGGTTCGAGGGTGGCAAGTTTAAATTGCCAATCAAAGTGCGCCACTTCGGCCCGACGCAGGCTCGGGCTTGGGTCGCCCAACACCTTTTAGAACACCAAGCGGGCGCTTCACCGCTTCGGGCAAGCCTTTGGGAGTTGGCGCATATATTTGTTTACTGGCCTCAACCAACAACACGCCGCCAGCCAAATGAGACGACACTGCTTGACCAACGCGTTCCAGCATTGGTGACATTTTCAACCAGAACCGTTTTTGACTTGGCGGCGAAAAAAGCGCCGCCACATGGCTTTCTGGCAGAAACCGGTGTTTTTTTAACTGGGCTTCTAGCTGGCGCAAAGAATAGGGCCTGCCAAACCCAAAGGGCGTCGCGTCACGGCTTGACCACATGCCAGATCGGTTTGGAACAATAAACATCACGCGCCCGCCCGGGGTCATGACCCGCCAAATTTCATCTAACAAACGCGCTGGATCTTCGGATGTTTCCAGCCCGTGCATGACCACCAGTTTGTCGACAAAACCCGTTTGCAGCGGCCAATTGGTCTCTTCAGTTAACAGCGAGATATTTGGTTGGCCATCAGGCCAAGGCATCACACCTTGCTGACCCGGCATCAGGCAAATAACGCGACGCGAGTCTTTCAAATAGGGCCGCAGAATCGGGGCGGCAAAACCAAAGCCGGCCACCGTTTCCCCTTTAGATTCCGGCCAGAATTCCCGCACCTTTTCGCACACAGCCCGTTGGGCCACGCGACCCAAGCGGGTGCGATAGTAAAACGCTTTCAAATCGACGACATCAAGGTGCATTGCATCCAGCCCTAAGAGAGTGCAAACTTTCAGACCCGAACCTAGTCACCCAACAGCGAAAAAGCCATGCCCCTAGAAATTCTAACCATCCCCTGCCTCGGCGACAACTATGCCTACGCTGTGCAAGACGTGTCCAGCGGCCAAGTCGCCCTTATCGACGCGCCTGAAGCGGCGCCGATACAGCAAGCGCTTTCAGATAAAGGGTGGGACATAAACCAAATCTTGCTGACCCATCACCACGACGATCATATTTACGGGCTAGAACCGCTGCGCAAACAGGCCGAAGTCGTTGGGGCAAAGGCCGACGCGCATCGGCTGCCTAAACTAACATCTAGCGTTGCTGACGGCGATACTTTCAATGTCGGATCACAGCCAGTCAATGTTTACGACGTCAGCGGCCATACTAAGGGCCATGTGGCCTTTCATTTTCCCGATAGCAACGCGCTTTTTTCTGGCGACAGCTTGATGGTGATGGGGTGTGGGCGCTTATTTGAAGGCGATCCGGCAATGATGTGGGTGACCCTGTCAAAACTGATGGAATTGCCGCCAGAAACCCGGATTTATTCGGGCCACGAATATACAGCCAGTAACGTCAAGTTTGCGCTGTCGGTTGATCCTGAAAATCCAGCACTGATTGAACGCGCCCGCCAAATTTCGGAAACCCGTGCAAAAGGTGGCGATACAATGGGCCCCACTCTGGCCACCGAAATGGCGACAAACCCTTTCCTTCGCGCCCATCTGTCAGAAATGAAAGCCGCGATTGGGATGCCTGATGCCAGCGATGTCGACGTATTCGCAGAAATTCGCAAACGCAAAGATAATTTTTAGGATACGAATAGGAGCATAAGGACAACTCTGAGCCAGGTTTTCACCCCGAAACCAGTCCCTGACCACGGCTATCAGGCCTGAAATCATTTCTTTTTCGTAGAAATGATAAGAAATCGAAAAAAGGGGCTTGAAGCTGACATAATAAAACCGAAGTTTAACACTAAGCATTGCATCATTGCGATGGGTCTGGGGACACTCTCAGATCAAGTTAAGGTGGAGGGGCTGGGAATGCCATCATTTTCAAATACGTTAGAACAAGCCATTCATGCAGCATTGGCACATGCCAATGAACGCAAGCACGAGTTGGCCACGCTTGAACATTTATTACTGGCCCTGATTGACGAGCCGGACGCCGCAAAAGTCATGCGCGCCTGCGGTGTTGATCTGGATGTTTTGAGCAAAGCGCTTGAAACGTATATAACTGACGAATTATCGTCGTTGATATCTGAAATTGATGGCTCGGAAGCTGCGCCGACAACCGCCTTTCAACGAGTTATTCAACGCGCCGCCATTCATGTGCAGTCATCTGGCCGCACCGAAGTTACTGGTGCCAACGTGCTGGTAGCGATTTTTGCCGAACGTGAAAGCA
>JBLHMX010000159.1:0-6524 GCA_047622625.1 Paracoccaceae bacterium
TGGTTTGAAAACAATACATTATGTGGCCCCAACTGTTTGGGCTTGGCGGCCAGAGCGGGCGGCGAAAATGGCGCGCTATGTGGATCATGTGCTTGCGTTGTTCCCGTTCGAGCCGCCCTATATGCAGGCAGAGGGCATGAGTTGCGATTTTGTCGGTCATCCCGTTGTTGCCGAAAGAGCACCAAGCGCTGCCTTGACCGCACAATTTTTGGCCGAGATTGGCGTAAAGCCAAATGAAGAAATGCTATTGGTTCTGCCGGGCTCGCGTATTGGCGAAGTGTCCCGCATGGGCCCTGTTTTTGGCGATGTGGTGGCAACGATCGCCCAAAAACGCCCGCAAACGCGGATAGTTGTTCCGACGGTGGCAAGTGTCGCCCAGCATGTGAACGACATGATTGCCAATTGGCCGGGAAAACCGATTTTATTGGACCCGCGTGGCCTTTCCGCTGAGGTAGCTGAAACGCGCAAAACCTTGTCTTTCGCGGCCGCCGATCTTGCCCTGGCGGCGTCGGGCACGGTTTCGCTTGAACTGGCTGGGATGGGCACGCCGATGGTGATTGCTTACAAATTCAACTGGTTAACGACGAAGATTGTCAAAAGAAAAGTCAAATTAAAATCGGCCACGTTGGTTAACATTTTAACCGACAGCCAAGTGGTGCCAGAATTTTTGTTTGAAGATTGCATTGCCGAAAAGATAACACCCAAAGTCTTGGAAATGTTGGAAAATCCGGATCAACGGAATTTGCAGAAATCAGCGTCAGAGGCAGCTTTTCAAATGCTTGGCAAGGGCGGTGAGGCCCCGGGTTTAAGGGCGGCGCGTTCGGTTCTGTCTGTGATCAAGTAACTAGGTTTCAGTAAAATTCGCGACTTGGGCGTTTGTTTTATCGGCCAGCACGTTGGGTGAAATATCAAACATATGATGCGGCGTGCCTGCGGCGGCCCACAGAATGCCGTGATCCAACAGGTGGCGATCCATAAAGGTTTGGATCTGGTTCAGATGGCCAAAGGGTGACACACCGCCAATGGCAAAACCGGTTTGCGCCCGGATAAGGGCGGCATCCGCTTTGCCCAAAGGCTGCCCCGCAAGGGCCGAGGCGGCTTCGACATCCACCCGGTTGCTGCCGGACGTTAAAAACAAGATGGCCTTGCCCGTGTGCGCACCGCAGAAAATCACGGATTTCACGATCTGATCCACACCGCACCCCAATGCATCGGCAGCCTGTTGCGCGGTGTTGGTCGGCACGGTGACTTCCAGGATTGTTAAATCTAACCCAAGGGCCGCGATGTGCGCTTTGACGCGCTTTAAACTTTTGCCCAATTTTGGCTCCTGTTTGTGCAAACGAAAAATATTGGTTTGAGTTCAGAGCGATTTTCCATCGTAAAGAACATAAGGAAACGCTAGCGTGTCAAGTTCATCGACACAGCCAAGATTAATACGGTAATGGCCCGGGTTCAGCCGAGTTTCGACAAATGTGTGTATGCCGCACTTACTGCAAAAGTGATGGCGTGCGCTCATCGTGCCAAACTGATAGGTTGAAAGGGCGCTTTCAAGATCAGAAATCTCCATTAATTCTGGTGCTATAGTTGTCGAGGTCATGACCATACCCTTGCGCGCACAAATGGAGCAGTCGCAGCGCATTACCTGAACGATTTCTTGAATTGAGAACGTGAAATTAACAGCGCCGCAGTGGCAGCTTCCATCGTATTTTTTCATTTGAGTTACCAAAATCTGTGATTGAAACAGTGTCATTCTACACGGTATTCGACTGCCAAGGCAATTCCGTACGACGGATAGGTGCGAGGCATGTTCGCTTTTCAACCAATGCCGCCACCAATCTCCGAACCCCTGTTGACGTCGCATATTACCAGACGCATCTTTGCAGGATGTCGTTGATTTCCCAAGCCAATAAAGCGCCGATTCCCTTTGAGCCTGAACTTGGCCACGAGGCGGCTGCGGCCTTTGCTGATGCGCCGGACAATATCGCTGCGTTGCTGGTGGGTGTGGCGGGGTGCAGTGCATATTTGCGCAATCTTATGCGAGCCGAGGGTGATTGGCTGGCGGAGGTGTTTGCCAGCGATCCTAACGAAGTCATTGCCGATATTTTGGCCTTACCAAAGGCGGGCAGCGCGACCCTGTCCAAAGATTTGCGCCGGGGCAAACGGCGATTGGCACTCTATACGGCTTTGGCGGATTGCGGTGGCATGTGGTCGCTGGAACAGGTGACCCACGCTCTGACGGTTTACGCCGATCATGCCGTTGAACGTACTTTAAACGCGTTGCTCACTGCGGAATTTTCCCGTGGTCGGCTGGTTGGTTGCGTAGAAAGCGACCTGGATTCCGCCTGTGGCATGGTGGTTTTGGCGATGGGTAAAATGGGCGCATTCGAGCTGAATTATTCGTCTGACATTGATTTGATCGTTCTGTTTGACGAAACCCGACATCGCCCCGAAAATTTTGATGCGATCCGTGAACAATTTATCCGTATTACCAAGCGCATGGCGAGGCTTTTGTCGGATATGACGGCGGATGGCTATGTGTTTCGAACCGATCTGCGGCTGCGACCCGATCCATCCGTCACGCCGGTTTGTATTTCGATGGCGGCTGCCGAACGGTATTACGAAAGCGTTGGTCGCACGTGGGAACGCGCCGCGTTTATCAAGGCGCGGCCCTGTGCGGGCGATACTGCCGCCGGGTGGGGGTTTATCAAGACGCTGCGCCCCTTCGTGTGGCGCAAGCATCTGGATTACGCCGCCATTCAAGACGCCCATGATATGCGTTTGCGTATTCGCGCCCATAAACGGCTAGGCGGTCAGATTACCTTGCCCGGTCACAACATGAAACTGGGGCGAGGCGGTATCCGCGAGATCGAGTTTTTCACCCAAACCCGCCAAATAATTGCGGGCGGGCGTGACGTTGATCTGCGGGTGCGTGAAACCGTGCAGGGCTTGCAGGTTTTGGCGCAGAAAGACTGGATTTCCAACGAGGTGGCAACAGCCTTAAGTGGTGCCTATATTGAACATCGCTTAATTGAGCATCGTATTCAAATGCTTGCTGATGCACAGACCCATGATATTCCGATGTCTGAAGCGCAGATTTGCCGTCTTGCCAATTTTTGCGGCTATAAAGACGCCACTCTATTTGGCCGCGACATTACACAACGCCTTGAAATGGTTCATAATCTGACTGAATTATTCTTTGCGCAACAAGCAGATGAGGGGGCCGATAGCCAAGATAGCCAGCTAAAGTTTAGTTCGGCAACCTTGGAAATGATGGAGGTTTGGCCGCGGTATCCAGCCCTTAGATCAAGCCGTGGTGGGCAGATTTTCAATCGGTTAAAGCCATTGATCCTGTCGCGTGTCGCCGCGACCGCTGACCCTGATTTGACAATGCAGCAATTCGACGGGTTCCTGGCAGGTCTGCCAGCCGGAGTTCAATTGTTTTCGCTGTTCGAAGCAAACCCGCAGCTGATTGATTTACTGGTTGATATTTGTGGCTCTGCACCAAATTTGGCGCATTATTTGTCACGTAATTCAGCGGTATTTGATGGTGTGATCGGCGGCACGTTTTTTGAACCTCTGCCGGATGCCGATACACTGTCGGCGGGCCTTGAATATCGCCTTGGCAGCATGCCCGACTATGAAATGCAACTAAACGAAGCGCGCCGTTGGATGAAAGAACAGCATTTCAGGATTGGGGTGCAGCATCTTAAAGGCATGATTAACAGCGACGAGGCTGGGCGCAATTATGCGGATTTGGCGACTTCGGTTCTGCGCGGTGTTTTGCCTGCGGTAACGGCGGAATTCTCGCAACGTCATGGCCCGATGCCTGGAAGGGGTGCGGTTGTGCTTGGCATGGGTTCGCTTGGAGCAGGAAGTTTGACGGCGACCTCTGATCTGGATCTGATCGTGATCTATGACGCGACCGGGCAGGAAGCCAGTGCCGGCAAGCGGCCCTTGGCCGTATCGACCTATTTCGCTCGATTGACCCAGGCGTTGGTTACGGCCCTTAGTTCGCCGATGGCTGATGGGCGACTTTATGAAGTTGATATGCGCTTGCGACCTTCTGGTCGGAAAGGGCCCGTTGCAACGGCTTTGCCGGGGTTTATCAGTTATCAACAAAACGAGGCCTGGAGCTGGGAACATCTGGCCCTCACCCGCGCGCGGGTAGTGGCGGGAACACCTGAACTTGCAGCTGAAGTCGAAGCGGTGCGGCGCATGATTGTCACCCGCCCACGTGATCCGGCGGCCCTTTTGCAAGATGTGCGTGACATGCGTGCGCGTTTGGCTGACGCGACTGATAAGGCCGAAGTGGCACATGTTTGGGAGGCTAAGCAGGGGCCGGGACGCATGTTAGACATTGAACTTGTCGCCCAAACAGCCGCCCTTTTGGCTGGGTCGGATACCCGCGAAGTTCTGGCGCAATTGGATGCAGGGCTAGGCATCGGTTGGATCGAGCGCACCCAAGTTGAGGCGTTGAAGACAACTTATCTTGGCCTGCGCCGCGTGCAACAAATCAGCCGTCTGTTGGTCAAAGATCGATTAGTGCCGGCAAACCTTGGCGCGGGCGGCTGTGCAATGCTTGCTGGGGAAAATGCCAATCAGTCTCTGGAACAATTGGAGCTGGGGCTGATTAAGGCGAATAACACTGCGATTGGCATGATTGACACAGTTTTTAGTCGTCTGCCTACCTGAAGCTGTCGCTATGGAATAATTTTAAAACACAAAAATATTTCATTGTTTTAGAAATATTCATGGGCGTGCCATGTTAATTTGTGGCGGCGCAATAGTTTCAGGCCTTCGGCAAGGATATTTGCGCCAATTGGAAAAGAGATAGAGGGTTCAAAATGGACAAAGGTGATCTGGCAATCGATCCGCGCGGGTTGATTTTTGAAACCTACCGAATGGACGGTATTCGGATCGAGGAATGCCGTTCCGTGTTTCTTGACTGGGCATTGGGCCAAGCCATAGGTGTGGATATGAACGCTGCATTGCTTGAGCTGAAAGGTGAATATGTTGCCACCAATCCGGGCCATCCGATGAATGAAGTCATTGAAGAGGGGCTCACGCGATCTGCGGGCCCAACTGGGCGCAAAGGCGGGCACAGCGCAAGAACTGCTTGACCATTTGGCCATGATCTGGGCACATCAAAACCTATGGTCCCTATTGTAAAACTTGAACAAATTAAATCACGCTTTGACTTTCTTGAGGCAAGCATGGCCGAAGGTGTGGCGGGCGATGATTTCGCCGCGCTTGGGCGGGAATATGCAGAATTACGCCCCGTTGTAGAGCAAATTCGCGCCTATCAACAAAAGCTGGATGATGCCGCCGCAGCCGAAGACATGCTGGCGGATCCCGAGATGAAAGAGCTGGCCGAAGAAGAACTGGCGGAATTGCGCGAAAGCCTTCCAGCCGCCGAACACGCGTTGAAACTATCTTTGTTGCCCAAAGATGCCGCCGATCAGAAACCAGCGATCATTGAAATACGCGCGGGCACTGGTGGGGACGAGGCCGCTTTGTTTGCGGCCGATTTGTCGCGTATGTATCAACGGCTGGCCGAAAACTCGGGTTGGAAATTCAACTTGATTTCAGAAACCCACACGGAACTTGGTGGCTATAAAGAAGTGATTGCCAATGTTGAAGGTAAAGGTGTTTTTGCCCGCTTGAAGTTTGAAAGCGGTGTGCACCGCGTACAGCGTGTGCCAACAACCGAAAGCGGCGGGCGGGTGCATACATCGGCTGCAACCGTGGCCGTGCTGCCTGAAGCGGAAGAAGTCGATCTTGATATTCCAGCAACTGATTTACGCATTGATACAATGCGCGCCAGTGGCGCAGGCGGGCAGCATGTGAACACAACGGACTCCGCCGTGCGTATCACCCATATTCCATCTGGTATCATGGTGGTTTCGGCCGAAAAATCGCAACACCGGAACCGCGAAATTGCCATGCAGGTCATGCGCACGCGGCTTTATGATCTGGAGCGCCAAAAAGTCGATGACGAACGGGCGGCTGATCGCAAAGGCCAAGTTGGTACTGGCGATCGTTCAGAACGCATCCGCACTTACAACTTCCCGCAGGGTCGCATCACTGACCACCGGATTAATCTGACGCTTTACAAGCTGGATCAAGCCCTGCAGGGCGATATTGACGAAATTATCGACGCTTTGATCGCTGACGATCAGGCCACCCGTCTGGCCGAACTGGATCCATGAACGATACAAACCAAAGGGCCCTGCAAAGCGCGACGCAAAAAATGCTTGCGGCGGGCATTGAGAGTGCAGCAAATGACGCGCGTCATTTGCTGGCGTACGCGCTTGATATAAAGACCGAGCGTTTGATGCTGGTCCTACCCGATGTCATCACAACAATTGATCAAGGCAAGTTTGATACCGCCATAAAAGCCCGTTTAGACAGGCAACCCGTGTCGCATATTCTGGGACGGCGCAGCTTTTGGGGCCGTGATCTTAAGGTGACGCCAAGTGTGTTAGACCCGCGCCCTGAAACCGAATGTTTGATAGAGGCAGCAC
>JBLHMX010000160.1:0-6511 GCA_047622625.1 Paracoccaceae bacterium
ACTGGTAATTTCCATGCCTTCTGGAACGTCCGGCAGGCGTTCAAATCGCAATTGTTCTTTTGGTGCGTCGGTCAGCTCGCCCGTCTCTTCCCAGTAATAATGCGGGTGATCATCGACGCGCGTGTCAAAATAGGATTTGTTGCCGTCCATTGGTATTTCGATCATTAATCCGGCGGAAACAAATGCGCGCAGCGTGTTGTAAACGGTCGCAAGCGACACTGCATCTTGGCTTTTGCGCGCGGCTGCATGCAGGCTTTCGGCGGTGACATGCCGGTCAAGCCCGTCACCCACAAGCAACTTGGCCAGCGAAAGCCTCTGGCGCGTGGGGCGTAGCCCAGCACTTTGCAACCAGTTCGATCCCATTGTGGCTGAATTCATCTTATCCTGTCCGGTATGTCTGCTTCTGCATGTCAATATCACTGTTCTTGTCGGAAATTTCAATTAACTTTCTTCAAGCCGGATATTGGCGCAAAATGCCGTACCACTTGCCCTTGCTAAAGTCCCGATGCTAGGAGTGGGCAGAATCCAAAGGCCCCAACTTACCGGAGCGATGCAGCTATGTCTTTATACCCCTCCAGCTTTGATCTTGATGGTCTAAAAAAATGCGCAAGCGGCGAGCTTTTTGGCCCCGGAAATGCGCAATTGCCAATGCCGCCGATGTTGATGATGGACCGTGTGACCGAGATATCTGCTGATGGCGGTGAGTTTGGCAAAGGTCACGTGGTTGCAGAATTTGATATTCATCCTGACCTTTGGTTTTTTGAGTGCCATTTTCCAGGTAATCCAGTGATGCCAGGTTGCCTCGGCCTTGACGGGATGTGGCAGCTAACTGGCTTTAACCTTGGTTGGCGCGGCATGCTGGGGCAGGGCTTTGCGGTCGGCGTGGGCGAAGTTAAGTTTAGTGGGATGGTGACGCCTGAAACCAAAATGATCACTTATAAGATCGACTTTCACCGGGTGATTGATCGGCGGTTGAAAATGGGTGTGGCCAATGGCATTATTCTGGCTGACGGTGAACAAATCTACGCGGTGAAAGACTTAAAAGTCGGCCTCGCGACAAAAGAATAAAACAGATTAATGAAGACTAAGGAGTGCCGCAATGCGTCGCGTAGTTATAACAGGAATGGGGATCGTCTCCTCGATTGGCAATAACGTAGACGAGGTGACGGCCGCGCTCAGGTCCGGAAAATCCGGCATTATTGCAGCGCCGGAATACACCGAAAACGGGTTTCGCAGCCAAGTGCATGGTATGCCACAAATCGACGTCACGGAACATATCGACAAACGAAATCTGCGGTTTATGGGTCCGGGTGCGGCTTATAATTTCATCGCGATGGAACAGGCGATCAAAGATTCTGGCCTTGAAGAAAGCGATATTTCAAACGAACGCACCGGTTTGATTGTTGGTTCTGGTGGCCCGTCTACATCCAATTTTTTTCAGGCCCATAAGATAGTTCGTGAAAAAGGCGCACCCAAGCGCATGGGCCCATTTATGGTGACCCGTTGCATGTCATCGACCAATTCCGCCTGTCTGGCGACGCCGTTCAAGATTAAAGGCGTGAATTATTCGATTACGTCTGCTTGCACGACGTCGTTGCATTGCATCGGCAATGGAGTTGAGCAAATTCAAATGGGCAAACAAGACATTGTTTTTGCAGGCGGTGGTGAAGAACTTGATTGGACATTGTCCTGCTTGTTTGACGCGATGGGCGCTATGAGCAGCAAGTATAACGACACGCCGCAACGGGCCAGCCGCGCTTTTGACGCTAATCGCGATGGTTTCGTGATTTCGGGCGGCGGTGGCTTGTTGGTTCTGGAAGAACTAGACCACGCACTTGCACGTGGCGCTAAGATTTATGCCGAAGTTACGGGATACGGCGCTACATCTGATGGCCACGATATGGTTGCGCCATCGGGCGAAGGGGCTGAACGCTCGATGAAGCTGGCGCTTGCTACCATTGGTGATCGCAAAGTTGGCTACATCAACGCGCACGGCACGTCGACACCGGCGGGTGATGTTACCGAAGTTCAGGCTGTTCGTCGGGTCTTTGGTGAAGGCAATGTGCCAAAAATTACGTCAACAAAATCGGTCACTGGTCATTGTCTTGGCGGGGCAGGGGTTCACGAAGCGATTTATTCACTGATTATGTTGGGCGGTGATTTCATCGCACCTTCAGCTAATATTGAAACATTGGATCCGGCAATTCACCCAGATGAAATCGCAACAGAATTTGTTGAAAATGCGGGACTTGATACAGTGATTTCCAACAGCTTTGGTTTCGGCGGCACAAATGGCACGATCGCCATGAGCAAATATCACGGGTAAGCGAACATGAGCGATTTGTTAAAAGGAAAGCGCGGCCTAATTATGGGGGTTGCAAACGAACGCTCAATTGCGTGGGGCATCGCCAAATCTATGGCGGCCGAGGGCGCCGAACTTGCCTTTACATATCAGGGCGAAGGTTTTGGCAAACGCCTGAGACCTTTGGCTGAAACTCTTGGTTCGACCATTTTGGTTGATGCTGACGTGCAGGATGATGCGTCACTTGATCGGGCATTTTCGCAGTTAGAAGAAGAATGGGGAAGCCTTGATTTTCTCGTCCACGCCATCGCCTTTTCCGACAAGAATGAACTTACCGGGCGGTTCATCAATACCAGCCGGGAAAACTTCAAAAATTCGCTAGATATTTCGTGCTACAGCTTTATCGAAGTGGCGCGACGCGCAGCACCTTTGATGAAAAATGGTGGCACGATGCTGACCCTGACGTTTCAAGGTTCAAACCGCGTGACGCCTTTTTACAATGTCATGGGTGTAGCTAAGGCAGCATTAGAAAGCGCCGTTCGCTATTTGGCGAATGACCTTGGGCCTGATAATATTCGGGTCAATGCCATCAGCCCAGGGCCAATGCGCACCTTGGCGGGGGCTGCAATTGGTGGGGCACGTAAAACATACCGTGCAACCGAAGCAAATGCGCCGCTAAGGGCAAACGCAACTTTAGAAGCTGTTGGCGGCACGGCCGTATATCTGGCCAGTGAATATGGCGCTTGTACCACGGGCGAGATTGTGCGTGTCGATGGTGGTTTCCATGTATTGGCAATGCCACAACCTGAGAACCTGTGATTTCAAATCCTTGCGAAGGATTTGGCCTGTGGCGCGGATATTTGTGCTAATTGGATGCGAGATGCGGGTTTTCATCCGCCGTGTCCTGCCTATAGTTCAAATCATACCTGATAAGGAGTCCGGCAATGGCTATCACCACATGTGTGTTTGATGCGTATGGAACTTTGTTTGACGTGGCCGCGGCTGCGCGTGAATGCGCTTCCGAACCGGGGCGCGAGGCCTTTGCTGCAAGTTGGGCGCAAGTGGCAACCGATTGGCGGCTAAAACAGCTGCAGTATACTTGGCTGCGCGGGCTTGCGGATGCACATACTGATTTCTGGGAAGTAACACAGAACGGGTTGGATTATGCACTTGAGGCGTCAAACCTTGCTGGCGACGCCGAGCTACGCGAGCGGCTTTTGGCACTATATTGGCAGTTGTCGGCCTATCCCGAGGTTCCCACAATGTTGGCCGCTTTGAAACGTGCGGGAATGAACACCGCGATCCTGTCAAACGGTTCGCCTGACATGTTGAACGGTGCCGTAAAGTCGGCTGGAATTGTCGAGGTTTTAGACGATGTTCTGAGCGTTCAGGATGTTGGCGTGTTTAAGCCGCATAAAGTTGTTTATGACATGGTTTGCAAGCGCTTCAACTGTGCGCCCAACGAGGTTTTGTTCGTTTCTTCAAATTGTTGGGATGCGTGTTGCGCAGCAGGGAACGGGTTTTTCACCACATGGGTCAACCGTGCCGGCGAACCCATGGATCGTTTACCTTGGCAGCCGCAAGTGGTGTTGTCCGATCTGACAACAATTCCGGATATAGCAGCGGCAAACTGATGCAAACATTTCAAACGTCAGACGGGTTGAAACTCGCTTATGAAGACAACGGCGAAGGTCCTGTATTGTTGTGCCTTGCAGGATTAAGCCGCAACCGGCGCGATTTCGATGATCTGGCGGCTTCCATTACTGGTGTCCGCCTAATTTCAATGGATTACCGCGGGCGCGGGCAGTCTCAGTTTGATGCCGACCCAATGAATTATCAAATCCCGATCGAGGCGAGGGATGCTCTTGAATTGCTTGATCATCTCGGGATTGAAAGCGCTGCAATCATTGGCAGTTCGCGTGGCGGGATAATCGCGATGTTTCTGGCCGCGGTTGCTAAACACAGGCTTAACGGGATTGTTCTGAACGATGTAGGTGCAGAACTTGACCGCGCTGACATTGGCCGGATCGTGGACTATGTCGGTGTCAAACCCACGTTCACTGATTTTGACGAAGCACTTGCGCAATTTCCTGAGCTGAACCCCGGATTTATTGGCGTTTCGCAGGATCGTTGGAAAAGCGTCCTTCACCGCATGTTCCAACAAACTGACGATGGTTTGGCCACTCGTTATGACCCCGAGTTACAGCAATCGGTTCGCGCGGCATATGAAGGGCCGGAACCTGATCTATGGCCACTTTTTGATGCTTGCGCCGGGCTGCCTTTGGCCCTTTTGCGGGGCGAAAATTCGCAACTTTTGACGCGTGAAACGGTGACGAGAATGCAGGCGCGCCGCCCGGATATGTTATTTTCCGAAGTTTCTGATCGCGGCCATATCCCGTTTCTGGATGAGCCCGAAAGCCTGAGGATTATCAACCAATTTATCGAGAAGATCACATGAGCAACATTGAAATGATTAACGCCGCTGCCTTACGTGCCAAAGGTATCGTTCGGCGCACACCGTTGCTGACCTCGCCGTTTTTGGATGAAATTGCCGGGCGGCGCGTGTTCATCAAAGCGGAGTGTTTACAACACACAGGTTCGTTCAAATTTCGTGGTGCCTGGTCGGCATTGTCTGGCATGGCCCCCGAAGATCGTGCCAAAGGCGTGTTGGCGTTTTCGTCGGGCAATCACGCTCAGGGCGTTGCACTAGCCGCCAGAATGCATGGGACTTCTGCAGTTATTATTATGCCAGAAGATGCGCCAAAACAGAAAATCGACAACACCCGCGCGCTTGGCGCCGAGGTTGTTCTTTACGATCGCAGTGGTGAGGACCGCGATGCAATCGGGGCAAAGCTTGAGGCAGAGCGCGGCTTGATGTTGATTAAACCTTTCGACAATGCGTTTGTTATCGCTGGTCAGGGTACAACGGGTCTTGAGATCGCCGATCAAGCTGCCGAACATGGTGTTGAAAACGCGCAAGTTCTTGTGCCTTGTGGCGGCGGCGGGCTGACATCGGGTATTGCACTGGCGTTGGCAGTAAACGCACCAAAAATGGTGGTTAGACCTTGCGAGCCAGAAGGGTTTGATGATGCCATTCGGTCGCTGCAAAGCGGTAAAATCGAAGTGAATGCGAAGACTTCGGGTTCGATTTGCGACGCTATTATCACACCAAGTCCGGGCGAAATGACGTTCCCGATAATGAAAAACCTGTGCCAACCTGGTGCCGCGATTTCTGAAGAAGCGTGTCTTAAGACAATGGCGCATGCCTTCACGCGGCTAAAACTGGTCGTTGAGCCAGGCGCGGCTGTTGCATTGGCCGCAGTGCTATTCCATGGAAACATGCTACCTGATGGCGATGTGATTGCAGTTGTTTCGGGCGGTAATGTTGACGCTGAAATGTTTCAACGGGCTTTAAGCGTTACAGTTTAATAGGCCAATGCAACCGCGGCCTCCCAGCCGCGAAGGGTCGCGTGATCTTCCGATCGGTAATCTGGAACGCCGCCTTGCAGCTCGGGAAAAAGTGTAAAAAGCTCGCGCCTTTCTTCTTCATCCAACGATTTGACGGCTTGTTTGCCGGGGTAAAAACTTTCTGTCGGTGCATCATTTGCGAAAATGATTTTGTGGCGATCAAACAGAATGTGGTAGTAAGTTAGCGACCGTCTTTTTCTATCAGTGAACGCCATGTCGCCGAACTCGGCGAATGCCTTGGCCTTGATCAACAGCATTTCTTGACCAAACAGCAATTCTACGCGAGAGCCAGTCAACAACATGCGATGTTGCGGCGATACCCACAGATCGGCAGTTGGTTGGTTCGGTGCGATTGCGCCTTTTCGCAAACAAATCGGAAAAAGGTTTGAATTTCGCGCGAAATCCTTGGGGCCTAGCCTTTTTTCGCAAATCATTCGAATGGGTTGAGCGCCACGATCAAGCGTTTCAACCAGATCACCAACTTCCAGTTCTTCGACTAAACGCGCACCATCCGGCGTTTCAATCCAGCTGCCATTCGCCAGACAAACTACTGAACTGTTGGAATCTAGTGTACTGTCAATACGGTTGCCATAAAAGTCTAGTTGGATTGAGGTGCCGCCGGTAGAGCCTGAAATCGTTGTGTCGCTAACACGGGATATGTCCGGTTTATGTAACATACGGTCTGTCCGGTTTTAAAGTCCCCGTAAGGAGGACGATATGAGCCGGATAGCTTTATTACAG
>JBLHMX010000161.1:0-6504 GCA_047622625.1 Paracoccaceae bacterium
CTGAATTGACCCGACATGAATGGCCATGAAGTGCTGCGCCAATTGCGTCGTGCGCGAATTGATACGCCGATATTAATTCTGTCGGGCAGTGATGATGCGGACAATAAGATCAAAGGATTTGGCTTCGGCGCTGATGACTACCTAACCAAACCGTTTCACCGCGAAGAACTGGTTGCTCGTATTCATGCTATCATCCGCCGATCCAAGGGCCATGCTCAATCGATCATTGGAACCGGTCAAATTTCTGTCAACCTAGACGCGAAGACGGTAGAAGTTGGCGGCAGCATTGTGCATCTTACCGGCAAAGAATACCAAATGCTGGAATTATTGTCTTTGCGCAAAGGCACGACCCTAACGAAAGAGATGTTTTTGAACCATCTTTATGGCGGTATGGACGAACCCGAACTCAAAATCATCGACGTGTTTATTTGCAAACTGCGGAAGAAACTGTCGGTGGCCACGGGCGGCGAAAACTATATCGAAACCGTGTGGGGCCGGGGCTATGTTCTGCGCGATCCTGAACGCATCGAATTGCCGGAACCAATGGCGGTAGGGGCTTAAGACGAAATTGGTGAACAATAATTCTGGACCTTAAGGCCGACTGGAATTATCTCTTCTGCGTGCAGCAGGGGGCATTGATGACCGTACGTAAGCCAGTTTCCGAACTTGATGACGGTGAAGCCACGGCAGAGCTTGCAAGCCTTGCCGTGCTTCTGGCCCGGGCTAACAACGCCTATCACAGACAGGACGCGCCGGAAATAAGTGACGCAGACTATGATGCATTGCGCCGCAGGAACCTGGAAATTGAAACGCAGTTCTCTGATCTGAAACGCGCCGATAGCCCAAGCGACCAAGTTGGTGCCAAACTGGGAGATGGGTTTTCAAAGATCACCCACCGCGTTCGTATGATGTCACTTGGCAATGCGTTTGATGCGACTGATGTCACAGAGTTTGCCAATCGAATTCGCAAGTTCCTGGGGCTTGACGCACATGCGGCGCTTGATTTCACGGCCGAACCAAAAATTGACGGCCTTTCCTTATCGCTACGGTATGAAAATGGTTTTCTGGTCAGTGCCGCCACGCGCGGAGACGGTGAAACCGGCGAAAACGTCACCAAGAACGCCCGTGAAATCTCTGACATCCCACAAAGCCTGACAGACGCACCCGATGTTTTGGAGGTGCGCGGCGAAGTTTACATGGCGCATAAAGATTTTACCGCCCTTAACCAACGCCAGTCCGATGCGGGGGCCAAAGTTTTTGCCAATCCACGAAATGCGGCGGCGGGTTCCCTGCGCCAGCTAGACAGTACAATCACAAAGTCCCGCCCGCTTAAGTTTTTTGCCTACGCTTGGGGCGAAGTTTCAGAACCGATTGCAAAAACCCAAATCGCGGCAACCAATCGGTTCGCTGAATTTGGCTTTTCAACGAACCCGCTTATGACCCTGTGCCACGACGTTGAAAGCCTTCTGAACCATTATGGCGATATCGAAACCCAACGGGCGACGCTGGGCTATGATATCGACGGTGTGGTATATAAAGTTAATGACCTCGAATATCAGGGCCGGCTTGGGTTTCGCTCAACCACACCCCGCTGGGCGGTAGCCCATAAATTTCCGGCCGAAATTGCTCATACGTTTATTGAAGATATCGAAATTCAGGTCGGGCGTACGGGTGCTTTGTCGCCAGTGGCCCGCCTGAAACCCGTGACGGTCGGCGGGGTCGTGGTTTCAAACGCAACCCTACATAACGAGGATTATATCGCTGGTCGAGATTCCAAAGGCCAGCCAATCCGCGAAGGGCGGGACATTCGCATTGGCGATTGGGTTGAAATTTACCGCGCAGGCGATGTTATTCCCAAAGTGCGCGATGTGGATATATCGAAGCGTGGGCCCGACAGCACAGCGTACGTGTTTCCAACGATCTGCCCTGAATGCCAATCCGACGCGATCCGTGAAGAAGGCGATTCAGTTGCCCGATGTACAGGCGGTCTTATTTGCCCTGCGCAAATACTTGAAAAGATGAAACATTTCGTATCACGCGGTGCATTTGACATTGAGGGTCTGGGTGCAAAACAGGTCGAGACATTTTTTAAGGATGATCTTTTACCAATTCACGAGCCCGCCGATATCTTTACCTTGGAAGTGCGTGATGGCCAAAACATGCCAAAATTGCAAAACCGCGACGGTTGGGGCGAGACTTCTGTCAAAAACCTGTTTGCGGCGATCAATGAAAAACGCGAAATACCCTTAAATCGGCTGATTTTTGCCTTTGGCATTCGTCATGTCGGTGACAGTTCGGCAAGTTTGCTGGCGGCGCATTTTGGGTCTTGGTCAGCGCTTGAAGCGGCCTTAAGCCACGTTGTTATCGGAGACGGCGAGGCGTGGAATGATCTGCTAAGTATTGATGGTGTTGGAACAGTCATGGCGGCCGCACTTGTGACCGCGTTTCATCAAGAAACATCGCGGGCGTCGATTGACCGCCTGGTAAACCAGCTTGTCGTGCAGGATGTGGCCCCAATAGGCAATTCTGACAGCCCGGTTTCAGGTTCGATCGTGGTTTTTACCGGCACGCTTGAACAAATGAGCCGGGCCGAAGCCAAAGCAACCGCTGAAAAGCTGGGTGCTAAGGTTGCGGGATCGGTTTCGGCCAGAACAGATTTGGTGATTGCTGGCCCGGGCGCAGGCTCTAAAGCCAAGAAAGCGGCGGATTTGGGTGTAAAGCTGTTGTCTGAACAAGAATGGCTTGAATTAATACAGCCGTTAACCTGACAATAGCGTATGAGCACCCGCCCTGAAATTCTGTTCCCGCTATTTGTCGATGTCACCAAACTGGCTGGCATTGGCCCCAAAAATGCGAAATTGTTTGAGGCATTGGGCGTCAACAAGCCGCGCGATCTGCTGTTTAGCTTGCCTCATACGGGTATTAACCGGAATTTGCGCACCTCAATTCGGGGCGCCAATGCTCCCGAAGTTGTCACGGTCGAAGTCGAGGTTGGCTTGCACCAACCAAATGCCATCAAGGGTCGGCCGTACCGTGTGACCGTGGAAGATGCTGAAACTTCGTTTCAGCTGGTGTTTTTCCATGCACGCGCTGACTATTTGCACAAATTACTGCCCACGGGTCAAAAACGGATTGTTTCTGGTAAGGTCGAGATCTTTGACAATGTCGCCCAGATGGTGCATCCAGATCACGTTTTGCGCCTTGATGAGGCGGATCAAATCCCGGCGTTTGAACCGGTTTATCCATTAAGCGCGGGCTTAACGTTGAAAGTGGTATCGCGCGCAACGCATTCGGCCCTTGATATGCTACCTGATCCTGCCGAATGGATCGAGCCGACCCTGATAAAAGAAAAAGGTTGGCCCAGTTGGCGGCAAGCGGTCATGAACGCCCATCATCCCGCCAATATTTCCGAAATTTCATCGCGCAACAAATCGCGCGAGCGATTGGCCTACGACGAATTATTCGCCCATCAGGTTACGCTCGCCCTGGCGCGGTCAAAAAATCGGCGCGCTAAAGGTATCGCCAGTGTGGCAACCGGTAAGTTGCAATCTAAGGTATTGAAATCATTACCATACCGTCTTACGGGCGCGCAGGAACGGTCGATTTCAGAAATCGCGGATGATTTGGCGAAACCGCAAAAGATGAACCGCCTTTTGCAGGGCGATGTTGGCTCTGGCAAGACGCTAGTGGCATTGATGGCACTGCTGACAGTGGTCGAAGCGGGCGGGCAGGGTGTTATGATGGCTCCGACCGAAATTTTGGCGCGCCAACATCTTGAAAGCCTGCGGCCAATGGGTGAACAGGCAGGTGTTGTCGTGGAATTGTTAACGGGGCGCGACAAGGGGTCTGAGCGGCGCGCTAAACTAAAGGCCTTGGCGCAGGGAAACATACAAATATTGCTCGGCACCCACGCGGTGTTCCAAGCGGATGTTGAATTTCAGGATCTGCGATTGGCTGTGATCGACGAGCAGCACCGGTTTGGTGTGCGCCAGCGCATGGATCTTGGCCAAAAGGGCCTGGCTGTCGATATCTTGGTGATGACCGCCACGCCAATTCCGCGGTCGCTTGAATTGGCGCAATACGGTGATATGGATGTGTCCATTCTTGATGAGAAACCACCCGGGCGGCAAAAGGTGAAAACCGTCGCAATGCCCGCCAGTCGAATAGAAGACGTGATTTCGCATTTGCAAAACGCAATTGCCGAAGACCGCCAGGCCTATTGGGTCTGTCCGTTGGTTTCGGAAAGTGAAACCGTGGATTGGACTGCGGCGGCTGAACGGTTCCGCACGCTCAGACTTATTCTTGGCGAAGATGTGGTCGGAATGGTGCATGGCCAGATGCCGTCTGCCGAAAAAGATGCAGCGATGGCGCAATTTATTGCCGGAAAAACCAGGGTTTTGGTAGCAACCACAGTGATCGAAGTTGGCGTCGATGTGCCAAATGCTTCGATCATGGTAATTGAACAAGCGGAAAATTTTGGTCTGGCACAGCTGCACCAATTGCGCGGTCGGGTCGGGCGCGGCAGCCAAGCATCTTCTTGTCTGCTGGTCTATTCGCCACCCTTGACTGAAAACGCCGAACGCCGCCTAAGTATTATGCGTGAAACAGACGACGGGTTCGTTCTGGCCGAGGAAGACTTGAAGTTGCGCGGGGCAGGCGATGTTTTGGGCGTCGCGCAATCTGGCCTACCTAGGTTTCGGATTGCTGACATCGAAAGCCAACGGGATCTATTGAAAACCGCATTAGATGACGCGCGAATGTTGTTGTCGGGTGATCCCGCGCTGGAACAAGCACGCGGACTGGCAACACGTGTTCTTTTGTGGTTGATGGAAAAAGACAAGGCTATTCGCATGATTTCAATAGGTTGAAATCGAAAGCTAATGTAGATTTGGAATTTAGTTCACGAATGTTCTTAAAAAGTTCTTTACAAGTTCTCACCATAATGAGAACAAAGAGGCAACAAAAGAACAGAACGGCAGGAACAAACCATGATTTTACAGATTTCTAGAATTCTTAAGCATCAAACTTCGCATGTTTTGGAAGATATGATCGGCATTGCAGCTATTTTTGTTGTTCTATTCGTTGGCCTTAGCTTGCCGGGCATAATTTAACCCTTTTCACCTGCGGTCCGGCCGTTTTTGCCCTATGCGCGCTCCTGTCCCCCAGTATTGCGCGTGCTGACTGTTTTGCCTGACAGATCCGCAATTGATCTTGTGATCACAAAAACGGACCCCCGGACGCACACCTTAAGCGCCGCGCATCTTTGGATGTCGCGGCGTTTTTTTTGGAAACAGATCTTGGCGCAAACTATTAAGGGTAGGCCTTGTTTTGCGCCTCCTCAAAAGCTTCGACCGTGGCGTCTAGTGCCAGTAAAATGGATGCATGACGGTTCTTGTACTCGCGGGCTGGCAGCAAAACTTTCAGTTCGTCAAAGGGGGAAGATGGCTCTGGCCCGTCTTCTTTCAACATCGCGCGCAATTCGTCGCGGGCCTGCAAGATTTGCGCATAACTTTGGCCTGTTATATTGGTGGCCACAATGGATGCCGCCGCTTGCCCCAGCGCACAGGCTTTGACGTCTTGGCCAAACGCCGCAACAACGCCGTCTTTGATCATAACGTCAACAGTCACCGTGGAACCACATAATGGCGAGCGTTTGCGCACTGTTGCGTCAGGGGCTTCCAACCTATCCATAAGCGGAATAGACGCGGCAAGCGCCAATATGCGTTGGGAATATAGCTTAATCAAATCTTGGTTTTCGCCCATCGCGTCTTGCGCCTTTTCATGCGTTGGTTTCCTGATTAGATAGGGGATGCTTGGCGCTTTTAAAAGGACTGATGGAAATGGCGATAAAATTTGATCCGACAGCGTTGAAATATGATGCGAACGGCCTTATTCCTGCAATCGCGCAAGAGGCGTCTACGGGCGAAGTCTTGATGATGGCGTGGATGAATGCCGAAGCGGTAGTGCGCACGCTTGCCAGTGGTAACGTGACTTATTGGTCGCGGTCACGGGCAGAATTTTGGGTAAAAGGTCTTACATCGGGCCACCTGCAAACTTTGGTGGAAATGCGAATAGATTGTGATCGGGACTGCTTGCTGTTACAGGTGAAACAAGTTGGACCTGCCTGCCATACAAACAGAAAATCGTGTTTTTACAATGTGGTACGTGGTGAAATTGAGGTTGAAATAAACCAACCTATTCTATAGGCCAACCAGCTTTTGAATATCGGCTGGGCTAGAACCATCAAGCCGATATTTGCGAATTGCCCTCGCGTCGTCACGTTTGGCTAAGCGTTTTCCGTTCTGGTCGCGGATTAGCTGGTGATGATAATATTCCGGCACGGGCAGGCCCAGCAATGCCTGCAGCAAGCAATGTATTTTGGTGGCGTCAAACATATCATTGCCGCGCGTCACGTGACTGATATTCTGGGCAGCGTCATCAACGACAACCGCCAAATGATACGACGTTCCAATATGGCGCCGTGCCAGTACCACATCGCCAAAT
>JBLHMX010000162.1:0-6446 GCA_047622625.1 Paracoccaceae bacterium
TTTAGGGGTGAAACAAAACACCTGATCTGAAAACATTTCCAGTTTCACATGTTCCATAAATTCTTCATGGTCTTCCGCTGCTTCTGCGCGTTCGGTCAAGCCCGCCAACCATTGAAACGGATCAACCGCAAAGGGGTTTTCCACCCTATGACCATCTTTATAAGACCAATGCGCGGCAACGCCTGCCTCCGCAACTTCGTGCATTTGGCGTGTTCTGATCTGAACCTCGACGCGTTTGCCATCCCGACCGGAAACCGTGGTGTGAATTGACCGGTAGCCGTTGGTTTTTGGTTGACTGATATAATCTTTGAACCGCCCCGGCACCGCCTTCCAACGCTGGTGAATAGCACCGAGAACCCGATAACAATCGCCGATATCCTGTGTGATAATACGAAAGCCGTAGATGTCTGAGAGGCGCGAAAAGCCTTCTTTCTTTTCCTGCATCTTACGCCAAACCGAATATGGTTTTTTTTCGCGGCCAATAACATCAGCCGCAACATTCGTCAGATCCAATACTTCTCGAATGTCTTTTGTGATCTGCGGAATTAGATCCCCAGTTTGGCTGCGCAGGGTTAAAAAGCGGCGGATAATCGATGTCCGGCCTTCCGCGTTCAGCACATGAAACGACAGGTCTTCCAGTTCTTCACGGATAGATTGCATGCCCATACGCCCAGCAAGCGGGGCGAAAATATCCATAGTTTCATGGGCTTTTTGCTGCTGTTTCTCCAGTTTCATATGCTTGATCGTGCGCATATTGTGCAAACGGTCAGCCAGCTTGACCAACAGAACCCGCAAATCTTTGGACATTGCCAACAGCAACTTCCGAAAGTTTTCGGCTTGCTTGGTGGCACTAGAATGCAATTCCAGGTTCGTCAGTTTAGTGACACCATCGACCAATTGGGCAACCTCTTCACCAAATCTGGTTGAAACCTCGGAATATGTGGATTTTGTATCTTCAATTGTGTCATGCAAAAGGGCGGTGACGATTGTGGCGTCATCCATTTGCTGCTCGGTCAGGATTGCGGCAACTTCGATGGGGTGCGAAAAATAAGGCTCGCCTGACGACCGCGTTTGGCCCGCATGCATATCTTTGCCATAGCCATAGGCATCACGGATTAAATCCGCGTTTGTATCTGGATTATAATTGCGGACCAGATCGACCAAGTCTTCAACGTCGATCATGCCTTCCGCTCCTTGGAAGAAGGGCGCAGCACCGGTTTCCCGGTGCCTGGCCGTTACTTCATTTCCTGGGCTTCCATCAGGGCGCGCAACAAGTTTTCTTCGGACATATCATCACCCGGTTTGTCTTCTTCGCCGCCACCCATCAACAAAGCCATCTGATCTTCTTCAGGCTCGTCGACTTCAATTTGGGTTTGATTGCTTTCAATATATGCTTCGCGCAAACCTTCGGCAGTCAATGTTTCTTCAGCGATTTCCCGCAATGC
Source organism: Paracoccaceae bacterium (assembly GCA_047622625.1). Taxonomy (GTDB): domain Bacteria; phylum Pseudomonadota; class Alphaproteobacteria; order Rhodobacterales; family Rhodobacteraceae; genus UBA5972. The sequence goes on from JBLHMX010000162.1 coordinate 1,446, forward strand.
GATCACTGGGTTTTTGTCGTTTTCTTTTTCGACCGTACGCTCAACACCAGCGGCCAATTCACGGGCACGGTGGGCAGCGAGCATCACCAGTTCAAACCGGTTTGGAACTTTATCAACGCAATCTTCAACGGTAACACGGGCCATCAGGCACTCCACTTATTCATGTAAGTCGGGCGGAAGCCGCTATGTAGGCGCAATTTCTGGGGATTTCAAGCGATATCCTGTGGTTTCAGTCACGACTTTCGCCGCATTTGAAAGTTCTCAAGGCAATTTTGGCTGGGCCCGCTTAGTACCGGCGAAATGCTGATAGCGTGTCGCACCCGTTGCGGGAACCAAACACAGGCCAAATCGAACTAGTAAACTAGTTTACTAATTTTAGGGCGTCGGTGTATCTCATTGTTTTTGTGATAAAAATATGGGACCATTGCGATGCAAGGTCAAACAAACCGAGGTTTCTGCAAGCGGTGTTTCAACAGTGATTCACGGCGGCTGGTGCTACCTACCTAAATTGGTCTTTTTGTCGCCGAACTCTTTAGTTCTGCCCGATCTTGGATTGCCCAAAGAATCAGTGGTTCCTATAGTCAGCAAATGACACACGATCGGCCGTTCTTTGGTATTCTACTTATGTTGGGTTTTTGCACGCTTGCGCCCATGGGCGATGCCATTGCGAAAGTTCTTGGCGGCACCATTCCCGTGATCGAATTGTTACTGGTCCGGTTCGCGGCCCAAGTGGTATTTTTGCTGCCAATAATCTGGCTCAAAACCACTTCGCTAAAAATGAACAAGCGGGTGCTGCGCCTGACGTTCCTGCGCACGGTCTTTCATATTATTGGCATCGGAGCGATGTTCACCTCGTTGAAATTTCTGCCCCTGGCCGATGCTATCGCGATTGCTTTTGTCATGCCGTTTATCGTACTTTTGTTGGGTAAAACCCTGATGAACGAACAAGTTGGGCGACGGCGGTTGCTGGCGTGTATCGCCGGCTTTGTCGGGACATTGCTGGTTATTCAGCCAAGTTTCGCTTCTGTCGGCGCACCTGCATTGCTACCTTTGCTAGTGGCCGTGTTTTTTGCGTTATTCATGTTAGTCACCCGTCAAATGGCCAAAGACGTTGATCCGGTCGCGATGCAAGTGGTCAGCGGTTTCATGGCCACGCCGATACTTTTGGGGTTCATTCTTATCGGTGGAATGCAAAACATCGAGCAACTACAAATGGTTCAACCAAATTTGGGCGAAAGCTTTCTGATGCTATCCATCGGCGCAATTGGCACGCTGGCGCATTTATTGATGACTTGGTCCTTGCGGTTCGCGCCGTCCGCCACGGTTGCCCCTATGCAGTACCTTGAAATTCCAATTGCTACTGCAATCGGTTGGTTGGTTTTTCACGACCTGCCAAACGGTTTGGCCGCCGTTGGAATTTCAATCACCGTGGCAGCAGGGCTTTACATTATTTACCGCGAACACCAGTCGGCCCAGCCACCTGCGGCCCCAGCGGTCTGATACCAATCAAGACATCAGGCGGCAGATTGTCCAACATTTGACGTACGGTCAAACCAAGTTCGGGGTGACGCCAATCAGCTGCTATTTCTGCCAGTGGCACCAAAACAAATCCACGTGATTGCATGCGGGGATGCGGCAAAATCAACTGTTCCGGGGCTTCAACGGAATGGCGTTTTTCTGGCATTTCAAGCCAATGAGTGAACGTCTCAACATCCGGCAGGACGGACGTGCCATAGGTCAAAAGATCCAAATCAAGCAGTCGGGCCGCCCAGCGTGTTCCACGCACACGGCCCATTTGTTCTTCAACGTTGTGCAGGTTTTTCAGCAGTTCTTCCGGCGATAAGTCAGTTGAAATCTCAATTGCTGCATTGATGAAGTCAGGCCCAGACCCTGCTGGATAAGCAGGCGTTTCATAAAACCGGCTTTGCGCGACGATTTCGACTGATTCGATATCGGCCAGCAACTCAAGCGCGACCGTCACAGATTGCGCTATGCTTCCAGTGGGCGAAGGTAGGTTTGAACCCACTGCCACTAAGCAATTTACCGCCAAAGCGCCCATATTTTCTGCTTGAAGCATCCGACTTTTTCCTTATCTTCAAGAGCACTGTTTCATCTGTGAATTACCAAAGATAACCGCTCAAATCCATTGGTGAAACTTCATTTTAGAGGGAAAAACCCATTATGTTTTATCGTGACGAGCGTCTTGCGCTTTTCATTGATGGCGCAAATCTATATGCGGCAGCCAAGTCGCTGGGATTTGACATCGATTACAAACTTCTTCGCACGGAATTTATGCGTCGAGGAAAGTTACTACGGGCGTTTTATTACACCGCTTTGCTGGAAAACGATGATTATTCACCAATTCGACCCTTAGTCGATTGGCTGAATTACAACGGCTTCAACATGGTCACAAAGCCTGCCAAGGAATTCACTGATTCCATGGGCCGGCGTAAGATCAAGGGCAATATGGATATCGAGCTGGCTGTTGATGCGATGGAATTAGCCCCGCACATCGACCATATCGTGATCTTTTCCGGTGATGGGGATTACCGACCATTAGTCGCGTCCCTGCAACGCCAAGGTGTTCGTGTATCAGCGGTTTCCACAATCCGTTCACATCCACCGATGATCGCAGACGAGTTGCGCCGACAGGTCGATAATTTCATCGAACTTGAAGAGCTTCGTGACGTCATCGGCCGCCCGCCGCGCCCAGATGATTTCGCCCGTCCGGATCAGGTAGAACCGACCGAAGAATAGCAACAGACCAACCCGATAAAATCCGGCAAATAAGTCGCCGGGTTTTATCGCCAATACATCCGCTAAACGGTTGCATGGCCCCCGTTCGGTTTGCTAGCCTTGTGCTGCATCCCGATTACAGGTTTTCGCCCAGTGACCACCAAACCGCCTCTTACGCTTTACCTTGCTGCCCCACGTGGGTTTTGTGCAGGCGTTGACCGCGCCATTAAGATTGTCGAGTTGGCGATCGAAAAATGGGGCGCTCCAGTCTATGTGCGTCACGAGATCGTGCATAACAAATACGTGGTTGATAGCCTGCGTGATAAAGGAGCGATTTTCGTGGAATCCCTAGCGGAATGTCCTGATGATCGTCCTGTCGTATTTTCTGCCCACGGTGTGCCAAAATCAATCCCCGCCCGCGCGCAAGCTCGCAACATGACTTTTGTCGATGCAACTTGCCCTCTGGTTTCCAAGGTTCACATTGAGGCCGAACGGCACCATCAGAACGGCTTGCAAATGGTGATGATCGGCCATGAAGGACACCCTGAAACTGTTGGCACAATGGGGCAACTGGACGAAGGCGAAGTTCTGTTAGTTGAAACTGCAGATGACGTTGCATTCCTTAAACCCCGCGACCCCGAACGCCTTGCGTTCATCACGCAAACTACTTTGTCTGTGGATGATACCGCCGAAATCGTCGCGACCCTGCAAGCGCGATTTCCAGCAATAGTCGGCCCCCATAAAGAAGACATCTGTTACGCCACCACCAATCGTCAGGAGGCCGTAAAGGCCGTGGCCCCGATGATTGATGCGTTGTTAGTGATCGGCTCGCCGAATTCATCTAATTCACGCCGTTTGGTTGAAGTTGGCAGCAAAGCCGGTTGCGCCTATTCTCAACTTGTACCGCGCGCCACAGACATTGATTGGCGGGCCCTAAAGGGAGTTAAAGCGATAGGCATCACTGCAGGGGCATCAGCACCCGAAGTGTTGATCCGCGAAGTAATCAATGCGTTTTCAGAACGCTTCGAAGTTACCGAAGAAACAATTGAAACGGCGATCGAAAACGTCGAGTTCAAAACACCAAAGGTTCTACGCTGATGAGCCAAGACAGCAAGACGGTAGGGTTTTATGACCGTGAGGCGACCACCTACATTAAATCGGTAGAACCAGATAACCCAATTGATAAAGTTGCGGGGTTCGCCAAGCGTTTGCCTTCAGGCGGTACAGTGCTTGATCTCGGATGCGGGGGTGGTTGGGCTTCGGTTGCATTTCGCGACTTGGGATTTGATGTGACAGCGATGGACGCATCTTCTGCGATGATTGCGTCGGTGGCAGAATTGGGCGGCATCAAAACCATTTGTAGCGGGTTTGAAACCATTGAGACCGTAAGTGTTTTTGACGGCATCTGGGCCAGCTTTTGTCTGCAACACACAGCGCGCGAAAACATGCCAGGCGTCCTTGGGCGCCTTGCCCGAGCACTTCGTGCCGATGGCTGGCTTTATATCGGCATTCATGAAGGCCGTGAAACAGTGCGCGATAATCTGGACCGCCTTTACGAGCACTACCAAGAAGATGAATTGCGCGGTTTGCTGGCGGATAGCGGGATCGAAATCATCAAAGTCAACCGCGGCAACAGTACTGGGTACGACGGGCGGCCAATTGAGCATATGGAAATTGAGGCGCGAAAAGTTGGCTGAATTATTTGCCTATACCGATGGGGCCTGTTCCGGCAATCCCGGTCCGGGTGGCTGGGGCGCATTGCTACTGGCACGCGAGGGCACGAAAGTTTTGAAAGAACGCACATTGTCCGGCGGCGCTGGCGATACCACAAACAACCGGATGGAGTTAATGGCGGCTATTTCCGCCCTTGAAGCTCTGGAACGTCCATCGACGTTGACGGTGGTCACAGACAGTAATTACGTGAAAGGTGGCGTTACGGGTTGGATTTTCGGCTGGAAGAAAAACGGCTGGCGTACAGCGTCGCGTAAGCCGGTTAAGAACGTCGATCTTTGGCAAAGGCTAGATGAAGCGCAGGCGCGACATCAGGTGACTTGGGAGTGGGTCAAGGGACACGCGGGCCACGCAGAAAACGAACGCGCCGATGAATTGGCGCGTGAAGGCATGGCACCGTTTAAACCCTAGGGCTGGAAGCAAAGTGATCTTGATATATACTCGGAGTCTTTGAACACCCGACTTTTGCATTGACGGACTGAGTGAATGAGATTCAAGTGTCTTTATGATCCGCCCTAATTTTCTCACCGTTGC
>JBLHMX010000163.1:0-6421 GCA_047622625.1 Paracoccaceae bacterium
ACGCTAAATGTATGAAAATAGAAAGATTTTTTGTCATGGTTGTCAGACGGATTGTTGCAAACATATCGACTTCATCGGTGGATGAGGTGCGAAAGTTCTATTCTGATTTATTTGACATGGCCGTGGTGATGGATTTCGGCTGGATCGCGACGCTTGCGTCGACTGAAACAGCGGCGGTGCAGATTAGCATTGCATCCGAAGGTGGTTCAGGAACCTCTGTGCCTGACCTATCAATCGAAGTAGATGACGTTGACAACGTTTACCAACGCGCCAAAAACTTGGGTCACGCAATCACGTATGAATTGATCGACGAACCCTGGGACGTGCGGCGGTTCTATCTGCGTGATCCCACCGGAAAATTGTTAAACGTTTTGTCTCATATTGCGTGATTGGCGACATTCCATCTAAGCGCCAAGTTTTTCAATAATTTTCGGTAGGCAATTTGTATCCGTTTGAAAGTTTTCAACACAAAGAATTCAGTTGGCGCGTGCAGCTTTTCGTCAGCGATTGAAAAGCCGAACATGATGCTATAGGCACCGAGCTCGTTCAAAAATGCGGCAACTCTGGGGTCACACAAATGCAGGCAGTCGTAGGTATTCCAACTGCCCCAGAATACATATCATCCCGCTTTCTGTCAGAAATTCTTGGTCATAGAGTCGTGGCGATCACCACCCAAAGGATTGGCGAAGATGAAGGTTTCACTGGCGGCGAGCTTTATCGCATTTCATTGAAATATGCCGCGCCTTCTGACGGCGGCCCGACGTCAATAATTGCTAAGTTTTCGCCCATGAACCCGGCGCTGCGCGCGGCTCTGGCGGCTGCGAATGAGCGCGAAGTTGACTTTTATTCCCAGTTTTCCCAGACCCCCGATTTGCCAGTTCCAAAGTGTTATTTTAGTCAGTTTGAGCCTGCTACGGGAATGAGTTTGCTAATAATTGAAGACCTAGGTTGCCTTAGATCAATCGGGTTTATCAAAGGCTGCAGTGCCACTGAAGCAAAAAGCGTTGTGGATGCTCTGGTGCAAATTCATGGGGCTTTTTGGGACAGTGCAAGCGTTGCGCCGCTAAGTGGCCCCGAAATCTTGCAAGAGTTTAAATTTCAGGCGGCTTGGCGGCTGTATCCAGAAAAAATTGCAAGGATTTTGCCAGATTTCCACATTCCAAAATCGTTTTACAAGCTGTGTCAGTTTATTGCTGACAATGACCGCGCGATTTTTGGTCACTTGATGGCAAGCCCGCCGATTACGATCATTCATCGCGATACCCATGTCGATAACATTCTGTTTGACCAGACCAACAACCAAGTGCCCGCGGTGTTTCTGGATTGGCAGTTCGCAGGCGAGGGAAAAGGCGTCTTTGACTTGGCGTATTTCCTTATCAGCTCGATCGAGCCCGACGTGCGTCGCGAGATCGAGTTCCATATGTTAAAACGTTACCACGACGCCCTGTTGCAGCTTGGCGTGACGCAGTACAGTTTCAACCAATGTCGCCGGGATTTCTTGGCTTCGGTCGCGGGTAAGATCTTTATGACAATAGTTGCCACAGCCGTATTGGATAATTCAACGCCGCACAAAGTCGCCTGGCGCCAGGCCGATTTGACGCGTCTTTTGGCGTTTTGTGAAGACAACAAAATCTCGCCAAACACCTTCGCCTTTATCCTGCTTTGACAAAATAACTGGAGCCCCAAATTGCACAATTTTTCCCTGCTAGACTTGTCGCCAATCCCCGAAGGCGGAACCGCTGCTGATGCACTTCGTAACACGCTTGATTTAGCGCGCCTTGCTGAAGCACGCGGGTATCACAGGTTTTGGCTGGCGGAACATCATAACATGCAGGGCATCGCCAGTGCTGCCACATCAGTGGTGATCGGGCATGCGGCGGCGGGCACCAAAACCATTCGTGTGGGGGCAGGTGGTATAATGTTGCCCAACCACGCGCCTTTGGTTATCGCCGAACAATTCGGCACGCTGGCCACGCTTTATCCGGATCGCATAGATCTTGGACTTGGTCGTGCACCGGGGACTGACGGCGCGACTGCTCATGCGCTGCGGCGCAACAAGGCAGCTAATGACAACTTTCCCCAAGACGTCATAGAATTGCTGACTTATTTCGATGAGCCGAACAAAGATGACCGGATCCGCGCGATACCGGGACACGGCACGCATGTGCCGGTTTGGATACTTGGCTCCAGCCTTTATGGTGCGCAATTGGCGGCTCATCTTGGTTTGCCCTATGCTTTTGCATCACATTTCGCCCCGGCAATGCTGGAAGATGCAATCGCCACATACCGCTCAACATTCCGCCCATCGCGATATCTGGCGAAACCCTATTTCATGCTGGCGGCAGGTGTATGTGCAGCCCAGACTGATGAAGAGGCCGCATATTTGCGGTCTTCACAGCTTTTGGCATTTGCGCGTTTGCGCACAGGTAAACCCGGCCAACTTCCTCGTCCAGTTGCGGATATCACTGCTGAAATTCCAAAGCAGGTTTTGGCGCAGGTGGAACAGGCACTTTCGTGTTCCGCCACCGGTAGCCCGGCAACCGTGCGCAAGGAACTTGCCGCATTGGTTGCAAAATACCAGCCAGATGAAGTGATGGTAACAGGGATGATCCACGATCAAAGCGCACGCTTAAAGTCTTTTGAAATCGCAGCGGCTGCGTTAACCGATATTGTAAAATCAACACAGACGGACTAGTCGCCCTTGAATTCAGGTCGCGCAACACAAATGTTGACTTCTCGACGTCAGACCCAATTGGGCCGTTGAAACGAAACATCAGTTTGCGTGAAGGAGATATATCGTGACAAAATCTAAGACATCAAAGTATCCCACACGCCATGGTTATATGACGGAAAAGATCCAGTCGGATTACATCAAGGCGGCGGTCGCAAAGAACCTTTTGCCGGTTGATGCGCATCGACTGCCGCAGATTGTGTCGCTTACTGCTTCCAGTGATCGTTCAAAACCCTTGCAGTTTTGGCAGCTATATTCCGTGCTTGGGCAGGATCGGATCGTTGATATCGTCGGAAACTTTTACGAGCGTGTGTTTAAGGACGAAGATTGGTTCACTTCGGTTTTTGCCCGGGTTGGCGGTATCGGCCACCACGTTAATACCCAAGCGGCTATGTGGATCGATGTGATGGGCGGCGGGCCTTATTATCATGGGGCGGAATTTCGCCTTAACTTTCACCACACCCATAATGCGGTGCAATTGATGAATGAAAAAGGCGCTGCGCGTTGGTCGAAATTGATGATCGACACCCTTGACGCGTCAGGGCAGCACATGACGGATGATCCAAGAGTGCGCCCAAGTATTAATACGTTCATGACCCATTTCATGGGCAAATATTCACAAGAGTTTGCGTTTGAAAACCGCAGTGTGTTCGGACCAACGAACCTGCCGGTCAAACGCAAGATTAACTTTTTGAAAATGACGACCGAAGCTATTGAGGCTTTGAGCGAGACGGAACTGAGCGATGCTCTGAAAGAACGGGGCGTTGATGTTTCAAAATACGCCGACAAAAAAGACCTTGTTAACAAGGCATTGATGATGTGAACTGGCTTTTACCGCTTGGCTGACTGCGGTTGAATCCTAGCGGGTAAATGCCAGATAATCCGTTGCGACTTGGGCGTCGATGTCTGATGGAACAGGCACAATACAATCTGATTTGTCGGCCTCACCGCGCGCGATGCGCTCAAGACAGCGCGCTTGAAGAGCAAAGCCAATGTCCATTGACTCGATCGAATTTCCAAGCGGCCTTGGCCCCGCTAAATTCGCCATGTGACCTTCGCACAGAATATGGATCACACGGCCATCTGACAGCTGAAGACTTTCGATACCTTCGTTCGCATAAGACCAACCTGACGTGGTTAATGCACTATTCCTGACACCTGCAACGTCAATTTCGGTTGGGAAATGCCCGCCGTTCATCAAAATCAGCCCGTCTTTGAACAGGTGTGTATCCTCAGCAGTTAGCACATTCGCGGCCCCGGTTTCGGTGACAATGACATCGGCGCTGGAAATCGCGTCGTCGCGGTTGGGTGTCGCGTAACCGTCAAAATGCGCGGACAACGTGGTCACGGGATCAACATCAACGACGCTGACAATGCTGTAAGCATTGCGAAATGCGGCGGCGACACCTTGGCCACAGGCACCATAGCCAAACACGGTCACGCGTTTGCCGTTCGTTGCGCGATTTGTCAGGCGCATGTAGCTTTCAAAAATACTTTGACCTACCGCGTGTTTGTTTTCGGCAAACTGCTTGATCGGGCTGTCGTTGATGACAAGGATCGGCATGGCAAGTTGATCACGCAGGGGTTCGAGGCGCATACGTCCAGACGTGGTTTCTTCGGTTCCGCCGATCAATCCGTCGTAAGGCGCGCTTAGATACCGCACGAAAAGATCGCCGCCATTATCCAACAAAATATCCGGCTTTTCGGCAAGGATACGGGCCAGAGATTTGTTTTGCGAGCTGGCGTCAATGGTGGCTTCTGCGTGTACCTCGATACCGCAGGTCTGCAAATAATCGATTGTGGTGGGCTGCGTGCTGCTGAGATTTCCGGTTGCCACAACGCGTGCGCCGCCAGCCTTCAGGGTGGTCAGCAATGCCGCAGTTTTGGGCTCCAGATGGATGCCCGTGCCAATTGTCATCCCATCGAACGGTTGTGAGTGGATGAATTCTTTGCGAATGGCTGCCAACAGGCGGCAACTTTCGTTCACCCAGTCGATGCGGGATTTTGTTTTACTTGTCACTTTGCTTCTCCGATATTGTCCAGGCCAAGCGCTTCCCATTCCGTTAGAACCGCCATGATCTTTAAGGACTCTGATAGCACGGCCTTACCCTTTTTCTGCCGCCCTTATTGCCAGTGTGTGATGTACATGGCTTGGGGTGCCAATATAAACGGCATCGAACCCAATCGAATGTCGCCTTATTCCAAGTTTGTTCTGTAACGCAACCAGGCGGTCGACACTGCGCCCACTGATTAGTTCGACTGCTGACGCTTAAAGCCGTGCCATGATTTCGGGTATTGTTTGCGAAATTTCGTCATCCACAATACTTGCGCCAAATCGTCTACTCATAAGACTGACGGGTGTTCGCATGAAGTTATCGCGATGCTCGGGATGTTTGAACAGGCGGCCGCTTAAGTAATGCAGCTTAAATAGGATGGCGCTTGCGCGGGCACGTGACAACATAAGCACGGCGGCCTTTGCGCGCAAAGAAGGATGTTTTGCATCGGTGAAAATGAATTCAAAGAACACAATTGCCAGCGGCCGAATTTTGTAAAGCTGCTTTCGCGGCGCTGTTAAGGCGTCATAGTCTCCGGACGCCAAACAAGCCTGACACATCAAAACAAGGGCATAGGCGTGGAATTCGCTGCTGTATTCCGCCAACTCGCACGCGGTTTGCAACCGTTCAATTGCGCCGTCTACGTCACCTTCAAAACACCTAATTTGGCCGGAAATTGCATTATTGGCCGGAATGTTCGTGCCGCTATGATGTGCAGTTTCAACCATATCAACGGCCAATTGATTGTGGTCGCTGTCTAAAAAATACAAAAGCTTTGCTGCCAAGGCACCATATTCCGGTTGAGATTGGGCAAAAGGCAAGGCTTCTATTACAAGTCTCTCGATTTCCTTTTCGTCGTAAAATCTTGTTGTGCGGTCCGTAACAAAAATGTCTTTCCCCTGAAGCACGTATTTAGAATGAATTTGCGATGCTTGAAGAATTTTCAGAGACGGATCATCAGGGTTTTCGCGCTTTAACAGCATCAGGCGTTTTTCGCTTTCGACCCATGATTTTGCATTGCCGCCGGGATTGGCGCTAGGCATTCCAGATGCGTCATGCATGGCGACCGCCAGCGAGGTATTTTGGCGCCCATCGACATTCGATTTCCAAACGCTTCCCAGAATCTTGTCGGCGGCATGTAACACGTTATTTTCAGTCTGGACCGCCTGTGCGGGGTTGTCGTTTATGTTAAATCGATCGCTGTGGATGGATCTGCCTGCTTGGCCGCAAAATACGTTTATTATGCAATCCAACTGTGTTTTGGTCTTAACGAAAGTCAGTTTGACTTGATAAGCTGACGTTTTGTTTTGATCACCCATTGGCAAGGTTTCTGGATGCGTTTGGCGCACAACTTGAGTTGAAAGTGATCCCTTATTCAAAGCGGCTGTAATGCGGTTGCCAAATGTGGCCCCGATTTCAAGATCTTCGATTGAAAGCATCCCAGACCCAACAATCTCGACCAATATATAGGCCGCCGACTGATCTGGTTCTCGGGCAGAAGAACTGCCGATCCATTCATAGCCTTCGCCGTACCTGGTCTGGATAAACCGTGGGTTTCGCGCGCTGTCATCCAGTTTGCGCCTTAGGCGATTGATGACAAAGTCTATGCTTCGATCTGCACGATCAGATCCAAGCC
>JBLHMX010000164.1:0-6400 GCA_047622625.1 Paracoccaceae bacterium
AAAATAGACCAAGATTGGCAACAATGCGGGCCACTGATTGAATCAGGTCGCGCATACCCATCTGATAGGAAGAAAACAAAAAAAACCGCCGAATCTTGCTATTTGATTCTAGCAAGACCGGCGGCGTAAAATTGCGCTAAAGCGTGTTTTTTGCTGACACCTGAATGGCGTGTAAAAACGATTGCGCCGAAGAACTGGCAGACATCAGCAAGAAAGTACCGTCGTCAGCCTGTTTACAAATAATCGTACCAAGATGTTCCATCGATGTTCGGCCAACGCGGCCTTTGGTGAACACTTGTTCATTCAAATCCAGAGGGCAAATACGCTCCAAAGTTTCGGTCGCTCGTGGGCCAGATACTTCTACCTGAACCCAATTGTCAGACTGGTCTGTAACAGCCGGTCCTGTGCCCAGTTTTGTACGAACCAAAACCGAAGGGTCTGTGCCGTCACTATGGGCAAACCGCAACAACCACTGATCGGCTGCAGATGAAATAAGCGTATATGCCCCTTTGCTGGCGGATGTGCCGCCATCAGGAAGCGCTAAACCAAAGGCCTTTTTAACTGACACGGCTAGGGTTGATTTATTCGCAGGGTTCGTTGCGATGGATACCAATGCAAAGCCTGGAGTTTCGGCGATACGCGCACCGGCGAAATCATGGTCATAGCCGTTTAACGGGCTACGGGCGGAAAGGGTATAATCAGGCACGGAGACGCTCCCCCTCAGGATCGATGAAATGCGGACTTACGATGGTTGCTGGAACGATATTGTTGCGCAACAAATCCATGGCTTGCACAGTTTCACCCATACGTTCATGCCCGCGTTTCATAAAGCCAAGACCAATGGAATGGCCAAGGTTTGGTGAATAGATGGCCGATGTTACCCAGCCTTGATCGTTGGCCATCACGGCCTCGTCGCCGACATTGATGAAATGTGAACCGGCATTGATAACGTCGTCCTTGTTAACTGGAATAAACCCAACAAGCGTTAGCCCGTCGTCGCGGTTCATGTCTTCGCGTTGCGATAGCGTTTTGCCGATGCAATCCTTTTTAGCCGACACAACCCGTGCCATGCCCAGATCACGCGCGGTGGTTTGGCCGTTCAGCTCGTTACCCGCGGCGTGACCCTTTTCGATGCGCATAACACCCAAAGCTTCGGTGCCGTAAGGCATCGCGTCAAATTCTTCGCCTGCTGCCATTAGCGCGCGGATCATGCCATCGCCGTATTTTGTGGGAACCGAAATTTCATAGGCCAGTTCGCCCGAGAACGAAATCCGGAACAATCGCGCTGGTGTGCCTCCGCAAACGGTAACTTCGCCACACGCCATAAACGGGAATGCTTCGTTCGAGATGTCAATTTCTTTGTCGACAATCTTGGACAGCAGATTTCGCGCATTCGGGCCAGCGACTGCAAATTGCGCCCAACCGTCAGTCGTTGAAATCATCTGCACATCAAGGCCGGGCCATAAGCATTGGCGGCAAAACTCCATATGACGGAACACACCGACCGCGTTTGCAGTAGTCGTTGTCATGACAAAGTGGTTTTCACCAAGGCGCGCGGTAGTGCCGTCATCCATGACAATGCCATCTTCGCGCAACATCAAACCGTAGCGGACTTTTCCGACTGGCAGTTTGGCGAATGCGTTCGCGTAAACGTGGTTCAAGAACTCAGCCGCATCAGCGCCCTGAATGTCAATCTTGCCCAAAGTTGTCACATCACAAATGCCAACTGATTTACGTGTGCCAAGAACTTCACGGTCGACGCTTTCACGCCAATGGGTTTCGCCCGCTCGTGGGTACCATTGAGCACGCAGCCACATGCCTGTTTCAACAAAAATCGCGCCCTGTTCAGTCGCCCAGTCATGCGACGGTGTCAGACGGAAAGGACGGAAATCCTTGCCACGTGCCCGCCCGGCAAATGCACCGATCGGCACAGGCGTGTAAGGCGGGCGGAATATTGTTGTGCCAGTTTCAGGTATCGTTTTACCCTGAAGTTCTGCCATAACTGCCAGCGCAGGAATGTTCGCCGTTTTACCCTGATCGGTCGCCATACCCAACGTGGTATAACGCTTCAGGTGCTCCACTGACTTAAAGCCTTCTTGATAGCTTAACTTCACGTCTTTGACTGTCACATCGTTTTGCTGATCCAACCAAGCGCGCTTGTTGCCTTCTTTGACATGCCAGAATGCTGAAACTGCAAAGGTTTCATCTTCCGCGTTTGGTGCGCGTTTCTTTGATGGCGTCTTGCCAAAATCTTTGGCAATTTGATTGCCCGCATCATGGCCGCCCTTAAGGGCAGCATGCAATGTCATGTCGCCGTTGGCCGCACCAGCAACGATCATTTCGGCAGGAATATCACCCGCTGGAACGAAAGCAGCAATGTCATCGCGCCAAGCAGGTCGACCGCGTTGATGGCATGTAAGATGAACTGTCGGGCTCCAACCGCCGGAAACAGCCAGGCAATCAGCTTCGATCTTTTGACCATTAGCCAAGGTGATCGATTTCAGGCCCAAACGTCCGTCTGTATCAACAACACGGCCACCCATAACAACCGAGGCACCCGCAGGTGCTGCCAAGGGCGCTATATCGCGACTGTCAATTACCGCCGTGATTTCCACGCCTTTAGCGGCCAAATCAGTCGCCGTACGCCAACCATCATCGTTATTGGTAAAAATCGCAGTCCGCTTGCCAGGTGATGCACCCCAACGGTTGACATAAGCGCGAACCGATCCTGCCATAATGATGCCAGGGCGATCATTATTACCAAAAGCAATTGGGCGTTCCAATGAGCCTGCGGCCAAGACCGTACGCTTGGAATAGACTTTCCAAAGGATCTGGCGTGGCTTGCCACCACCATCGGCCAAATGGTCTGTTACACGTTCAAGCGCACCGTAAATTCCGTGGTCATAGCTGCCATAAACCGTTGTGCGCGACATGACGCGCACGTTGTCCATTGCCGCCAATTCTGCCAGCGCGGTTTCTGCCCATTCAGCGCCTGACGTTCCGCCAACGCTGTAGGTTTCCGCCAACAAACGTCCGCCAAGCTGAAAATCTTCATCTGCCAGCAGCACTTGCAAACCAGCGCGGCCAGCACTTAACGCCGCGGCCAACCCTGTCGGGCCAGCGCCAACGACCAGCACGTCGCAATGTAGGAAACCCTTGTCATAATGATCGGGATCTGGCAGTTTTGAAAGCGAGCCCAAACCAGCCGCATGCCGAATAATCGGTTCGTAAACCTTTTCCCAAAACGCTTTTGGCCACATGAATGTCTTGTAATAAAACCCAGCCGCCAAAAACGGCGACAGCATATCATTTACTGCCATGAAATCAAAGTTCAACGAGCCGCGATGGTTTTGCGAACGCGCGCTAAGGCCTTGATAAAGCTCGGCAACGGTGGCCCTGGTGTTTGGTTCAGTATGCGCACCTTCCCGCAATTCGACCAACGCATTAGGTTCTTCCGACCCTGCTGACAAAGGCCCACGCGGACGGTGGTATTTGAAACTGCGACCCATAAGACGCTGACCGTTGGCAAGCAAAGCACTGGCAAGTGTGTCGCCCTGATACCCGCCATAGGATTTACCGTTAAAAGTAAATTCCAGCGGCGTATTCCGGTCGATCAGACCGCCATCTACACGATTAATCTGGCTCATCTGTCTCGTCCTTCGGCAACGGCCACATCGCGGGCCAGCTCAACTTTGCTGATGTGATGGGTCAATGTTGATCGTGTCACTACCAGCCAAGATCGATCACCTTGTTCGTGATACCAAAGCTCGCGGTGTTCACCAGCGGGGTTGTCCCGCAGATATTGATATTCATAAAAGGCTTGCGCGGCATCATCTGCCTGCCAGTTAGGTCGGTGAATTAGGTTGGCGTCGCCAAAATAAGTGAATTCAGAGGAATCACGAGGGCCAAGCAAGGGGTGATCAATTATCATATTCGCTCTCCGCTAGTGCAGGTTGGGCTGTGCGCCCATACCTTTTTCGTCGATCAGATGACCGCGCATGAAACGATCCAGCCGCATTTCTGTAGCTGTCGGATGTGGTGTGTCCTTAGACAACAAATGTGCAAAACACCAACCACTGGCAGGCGTCGCCTTAAAGCCGCCGTAACACCAACCACCATTGAAATAGAGGCCATCAATATGGGTCTTGTCGATAAAGGGTGACCCATCCATCGACATATCCATGATCCCGCCCCAACCGCGCAACAGACGGGCGCGACCAATCATCGGCATGATCGCCATTCCGCCTTCGCAGACATCTTCGACAACCGGCAGATTGCCGCGTTGGGCATAGGTGTTATATCCGTCGATATCCCCACCAAACACCAATCCACCTTTGTCGGATTGGCTGACATAAAAATGGCCCGCACCAAAAGTTATCACCCCGGGGAGAACGGGTTTCAATCCTTCGGTGACGAAAGCCTGTAAAACATGACTTTCGATCGGCAGGCGCATACCTGCTTTGGCCATAACGCGACCAGAAGAACCGGCCACGGCAACCCC
Source organism: Paracoccaceae bacterium (assembly GCA_047622625.1). Classification (GTDB taxonomy): domain Bacteria; phylum Pseudomonadota; class Alphaproteobacteria; order Rhodobacterales; family Rhodobacteraceae; genus UBA5972. The sequence goes on from JBLHMX010000164.1 coordinate 4,502, forward strand.
AACTTTTTTGGCTTTTATTATGCCTTTTGAGGTTTCAACTCCGCTGCAGACACCATCTTTGATAACAAATCCGGTGACTTCGCAATTTTGGATAATATCAACGCCGCGCATGTCGGCTCCGCGGGCAAAGCCCCAAGCCACCGCATCATGGCGAACCGTGCCGCCGCGTTTTTGGCGTAAACCGCCCTTGATCGGGAACCGCGCATTGTCAAAATCAAGAAACGGCAGCATTTCACGCAATTCTTCTTGGCTAAGCATGTCAGCATCTGCACCAGCCAAAAGCATCGAATTGGCGCGCCGCACAAATGAGTCGCGCTGCGGATCATTATGGATCAGGTTCAAAATCGAGCGCTGGGAAATCATCGCGTTATAGTTAAAGTCCTGTTCCAGGTTTTCCCACAATTTCAAGGAAAACTCGTAAAACGGCTCGTTTCCTGGCAGCATATAGTTCGAGCGGATAATCGTTGTATTACGCCCCACATTGCCGGACCCGATCCAGCCCTTTTCAATGACCGCGATGCTTTTTTCTTTGAACTCTTTTGCAAGATAGTAAGCAGTCGCCAACCCATGACCACCGCCGCCGACGACTATGATGTCATATTCAGGCTTTGGCTCGGGTTCACGCCAAACAGGTTTCCAGCCCTTATGACCAGTTAACGCCTCTTTAAGGACCTTAAATCCAGAATATCGCATTGATGAGCTCCCAAAAGCCGCAGATTCTCGCATGTATTCGCCAAACATTGCGTTGTTGGATGCAATTCGTACTTTCATTCATAGGACGGTTTCCATTATAAAACAGACATGAATGAGCAACCAGTTAAACCATTTACCGTCGCTTTGATATTGGTCGATAATTTTGCGTTGATGTCTTATTCCGCCGTTGTCGAACCGATGCGTGCTGCGAATAAGCTGTCGACGCAAAAACTGTATCGCTGGTTGAACGTTCCAATTGACGGCGGGGCCGCTCGCGCTTCAAGCGGCGCGATCATTCAGGCCGATACTGACTTATATACCACCGCAAAGTTGGATCTAATCTTGGTTTTTGCGGCCGGCGATCCAATGTCATATGAGAACCCATCGCTGTTTGGCTGGTTGCGAAAAATGGCGTCACGGGGCGTTATGATTGGCGGCGTTTCAGGTGGGCCGGTTTTGCTGGCCAAGGCCGGAATTATGGGTGGGCGGCGTATGACCGTTCACTGGGAACATGCTCCTGCGTTGACCGAAATGAACGCTGAATTGTTGTTATCCCACACATTATATGTACGCGATCGGGACCGGATCACATGTGCGGGTGGCGTGTCCCCACTTGATATGATGCATTCACTTTTGGCGGAGCATCACGGCGAGGTTTTTGCCCGCCGCGTATCAGATTGGTTCGTCCATACCGATATTCGCCCTGCAGCCGGGCCAACGCGTGCCGGGATCGTTGAACGCTACGAGATTTCAAATGCGACAATCGTGCAGGTTATCGAGCAAATGAGCAATCACTTGGCCGACCCCCTATCGTTGTCGCAATTCGCCATGTTAGTGGGCCGCACAACACGCCAACTAAACCGGCTTTTTTCTGAATACCTTGGTCAATCCACCATGACTTTTTACCGCCACTTACGGCTGGATCACGCCAAACATCTGCTGGAGCAAACGACGCTTTCAATAACTGAAATCGCCTTTGCTACAGGATTTTCCAGCGGCGCTCATTTTTCTCAGTCTTTCAAAACGAAATTTGAGCAGCCGCCAAGTTCTTTTAGATAATCCCCCGAGTCCCTCTAATAAATCGGGAACCTTGCGCAGAGCGCTGCCACGCGTTCTTTAACGCTTGCTTCAACCGCTGCGTTGCCGTCTTCGCCGTTGGCGGCTAGTCCGTCGACGATCTCGACGATCAGCTCGCCGATCAGGACA
>JBLHMX010000165.1:0-6366 GCA_047622625.1 Paracoccaceae bacterium
GCCTTCGCCGTCACCACTGCTGCAAGTTGGTTGAACCGTGGATATTTTCACCTTCGTGTTGGTATTTGTTACACCTGTGCTTTGGCCGACATTTGGGTAGGGCACGGGTACAGGACCGGTAGCTGGTGGGTCTTTACAGACGTTTGGGGTGGTTACAATTGCGCCCGATCCGCTTGCCGGTTGTGCCGCTTGGCCGATATTGCCAAGAAACACGACCATCCACGCGCTTTGCAGCACGATCATTGTACAGCGTTTCAATGACCGAAAATAGAGAGGCGAGAATGCCATGTACTTGCGTCCCTGGTCGTTGCTGTTAGCGCCAGTATACAGCAAATCGCATTCTTCCTCAAACTTGGGGTAATCTGCGCGGCCAAACGCTTGACCCGCTTGGCTTGCTGGATTACGTCCCCTGTCAGGCGGGCCTGTAGCTCAGTTGGTTAGAGCAGAGCGCTCATAACGCTTTGGTCGTAGGTTCGAGTCCTACCGGGCCTACCAATTCCAAAGATACAAAAACACAGCTGGTTGCATCTCGCCAAAGGACCTTTCGGTCTGACTGGCAAAGTGCAACAATTTGAAAACTCAGCGGAGCACCAATTTTGTTCCCCGCGTTGAAAGCTAACCACAGAGAATTGTGACATGTCGAAATCTGACTCTTCTGAATTTATAGGCCCAAAATTTACTGGCCCCGAACTGTGTGCCTACGAAGCCCACGAGGTTGTCGAGTTGCTGCGCACCGGCGATGTATCAGTGGCTGAGTTGATCGACGCTTCACAATCTCGAACTGAGGCAGTTGAGCCAGCCATAAACGCAACCCCAACGACTTGTTGGGATCGGGCACGCAGCGCTGCTACAAATCTAACGCAAGAGTTTTCAGGCCATCCCGGTTGGCTGGGAGGATTGCCGATCGGCATAAAAGACCTCGACCGAGTTGCAGGCGTGCGGTGCACATATGGCACCGTTGGTTTGCAAGATTTTGTGCCCGATCAGTCTGATCATTTTGTCGAGCGGCTGGAAGAACGCGGCGGCATCGTCGTCGGTAAAACCAACACGCCTGAAATGGGGGCGGGGGCAAACACGTTCAACGAGGTTTTTGGCAGAACGCGTAATCCATGGAATACGACCCTTAATCCTGCGGGCTCGTCAGGCGGTGCAGCGGCAGCATTGGCAACGGGCGAAACATGGTTAAGTCAGGGCTCAGATCACGGCGGGTCTTTGCGCACGCCAGCCGCTTATTGCGGCGTGGTTGGGCTGCGACCGTCACTTGGGCGGGTTGCGGGACGGCTGACTTCTGGCGTTAGTGCCGGGTTCCTCGCCGAAGGGGTCGTGGGACCGATGGCGCGATCTGTGCGCGATTGTGCTTTATTTCTAGATGCAATGTCCGGGTTCGAACCGGGAGTACCAGTTTCATATCCCGCACCCGATACACCCTTTCAGCAAACAGTAGTTCAGGCCGATGAAAAGGTACGCGTGGCGTTTTCACCCGATTTGAACGGTCTTTGTCCTGTAGAGGTTGTGATTGGCGAAGCCTTGTCCCAAGCAATGCGCAGCCTTGAGGTGGCGGGCGGTACCGTCGTCGAAGATTGTCCGGATCTTACTAAACTTGAGGAAACGTATCACATCCTGCGCGGTCTGGGATTTGCAACATCCTATTCGCGTACATCTGAGGATATTACCCGTCATTTCAAAGAGACTATACGTGGTAACCGTGCCTTTGCTGACACGCTTACTCTATCAGATTTCGCCAATGCGAATATCGACCGCACATCGCTCTATTTGACGATGCAGGGCTTTTTGGAAGATTTCGACGTTCTGGCATGTCCGACGGTTGGCTGCATGCCGCGCGCAAGTGAGATTGAGTGGATCGATGTGATTGAGGGCATCAAGTTTAACAATTACTTGGACTGGCTGAAGTTTGCGTTTCTTTCAACAACCACTGGACTGCCAGCGATTTCCGTTCCGGTTGGGTTCTCGCCCTATGGAATGCCTATTGGTATCCAGCTTATCGGTCCCCCTCGGGGGGAGGCGAAAGTTCTGGCCGTCGCCCGCGCGATTGAAGTTGTTACAGGCGGGCCGATCAAGCCAATCGACCCGAATGTCACGCATCTTTAAGGGCGGTGCTCTTAGCGCAAAATCGGCTTAAGTGACGGATCGCGGGTTAGGTGAGGCTGATATGACCTTCGAGCGCTAAACAAAATAGATATAGAAATCACGCAGGGCATCGCCTTCAAGATCTTTGGTTTTCTCAACTTCCTGTTCTTTCATAAAGACGTGATTGTCCACGAGCGCTTGACCAACCGCATCTGCAAGCACGGTATCTGCCTTTAGATCGGCAATCGCTCCGCCAAGATCGGTTGCGGTGCTTTCTGTGGCGTCCGTTACCTCAAACCCATCACCGGTTTCAATTGGCGGAAGGTCATATCGATTTTCGACGCCCAGTAACGCGGCCCGCAGAACCGCGGCGGTCGCTGTGTATGGGTTAGAGCTGGCATCTGCCATGCGATGTTCAAGCCGGGATTTTGCCGCCCCTTCAGCGCTGATCCGGGTCGTCACATTGCGATGGTCGCCACCCCAGTTGCGCCAAAACCCCGCCAGAGATGCCGGCGCCAAACGTTGATATGAGTTCGTAGTTGGCGCGATCAATCCAGCCAGACCTTTGTGATGGTGAAGCAATCCAGCCAGACACCCACGCGCCAGATCATTTAGGTTTTCCGGGGTATTGCGATCACCTGTGGAAAACATATTTGTGCCAGATGTATCTGAGAGCGAGAAATTTATATGCATGCCCGAGCCGCCCGCCTGCTCAATCGGTTTAGGCATAAATGTCAGGATCACCCCATGCCTAAAGGCAACCTCGCGCGCCATCAGTCGAAATAGGACGATATCGTCGACGGCCTTAACGGCGTTGTCAAAAGTCAGAGTGTATTCAAACTGTGGGGCATCATATTCAGCCGTGATCATATCCAGCTTAAGGCCGCATTCATCCGCCTTTTGCCAGATAGCGTCATTGAAACCGACGGGGTCGGTGCAGGGTCCGGTGCCATAAACAACCGCGCCCGGCGAATGCATCGGAGCGAGCGCCCCATTTTCATCAACCTGAAAGGCAAATGCTTCAAGCTCAATGCCAACTTTGGCAGTTAAGCCTTTGTCTTCCCATGCTTTAACCGCGCGTTTCAAAGCACTGCGCGGGCACACCGGCAAAGTCTGCCCTGCATCATCATAAAGATCACCCGTCACGATCTTTGTATGCGGGTCCCAACTGTCGCGAATGTCGTCGGCGCGCCAACGCAGCTCCATATCGGGCAGCCCCTCCATCATCATTGACCCAGGGGCGGGCAACAAATCCTTGTCGTAGTGCACACCAAAAGTTGAGCGGCAAAACCGGGTTTCACTGTCAGTGATTTTCGAGTTTGGCAGGTACTTTCCGCGCATGATGGAAAGGTGGTCGCAAAAGACAGCACGTAGGCGATCGTTCATTTAGTTTCTCCCTGTAAGCTCTGCCAATTTTGGCTTGAGCTGAAAGTTTGCGGCATATTTTGCTATTCGGTGACCAAGATATTCAACTTCCTTGCCACATTAAATTCGTTCTATTCGCACGGGCAGTTTTTTGATCCCGCCCACAAAGTTTGAGCGAAGAAATTCGGCGTTACCATTGGGTTTAATGGATTTGATTCTTTTGGCCAGCTCTTCAAACAGGACCCGGACTTCAAGACGCGCCAACCACATACCAAGACAAAGATGTGGACCTGATTGGCCAAACGAAAGATGTCGATTGGGGGCTCGAAAGAGGTCAACCCGAAACGGATCGTCAAAGGCCTCGGCGTCTCGGTTAGCCGAGGCAAACCAAAAAAGAACCTTGTCGCCTTCATGCATCTTTTTGCCGTGCGCTTCAAAATCACAGGTCAAGGTTCGGCGGAAATAAATCGCCGGCGTTGCCCATCGAATGATCTCGTCGGATGCGGTGTCCCAAATATCGCCACCCGCTTGCATTTGGCCCAAAAGCTCGGGCTGATGGGCCATAGCCTGGATCCCACTGGCGATTGAATAGCGCGTGGTGTCATTGCCCGCGGCAACAAGCAAACAGAAGAAATTGCGAAACTCTTCTTGCGACATCACCGACCCATCTTTGCTGGGTTTTAGGATCATGCTAAGGATGCCGTCATCGTCGCCTTGCTTGTCTTTTTGCTTCATCAAATCCTTTGCGTAGGTGTAAAGCTCAGCCCCTGCTGGTGAGTTAAACGGCAAAAGGCGATATTCGTCAGTGGTCATCTTGTCCAAGACATGATCGGTGAAATCGGGATCTGTGTTGGCGATTAGGGCGTCGCCTTTTTCAACCAACCAAGGCAGATCTTCCTCGGGTGTGCCAAGAATGCGCCCAAGCATCAGCATCGGCAGTTTGCGAGCGATCTCTTTGGTTGCGTCCAACTCATCGCTTGCTAGTGCTTCATCTAAGATGTCTTCACATAATGTGCGCATAGCGTCTTCAAATCCGGCGATGACTTGCTTTGAGAACGCCTTTGCCACTTTGATGCGGGTCATCATATGTTCGGGCGGATCAATCTCTTGGAAGGTTCTGCGGGCCAGATATTCTTCGTAAGTTTGATCTTCCATACGAATGCCGCGCGCCGACGAAAAAACCGCAAAATTGCGGTTCATTTCCATGATGTCTTGATGCCGTGTTATTGACCAGTAACCCTCGCCACCGTCCCAATCGCTCCAACTTACGGGGTCTTCTCGTCTTAGCCGCGTAAATGTGTTGTGCGGCACACCGTCCGAGAAGGCGTCGTGGCTACCAAGATCAGCGTGACCGTCATCGGTTGGGGTCCAAACTGTCACCGAGTTTTCTCCACTTTTTCGGTCGTTGCATATGTACCAGTAAGAACACTCTGAAACAATTAATCAAGCGGTGGTTGGCTGGCGTTGGGTGTGCCGGGCAAATCGCACAGGTCGTGCAATTGCGAAATACATTAAATGGCGCTAGGCCCGATCTAGGCGAATAGCGAGGGAAGCATGAGTGACGTTGTAATAGTTCAGCACGGGCAGGCGTCGTTTGGCGCACAAGACTATGATAACCTCAGCGAAATTGGCCACCATCAAGCGTCTTTGCTTGGCGCGCATCTGCATGAGTTGGAACACCCGTTTGATGCCGTCATTTGCGGAGATTTGAAGCGGCACCGCCAAACCCTAGACGGGATTTCCAAAAACCTGACCCATCCTGAAGTGCACATTGATCCGCGGTTAAATGAGTTGGACTACGTCAAACTGGAAGCTGCCTATTGTGCGCATCTTGGCGTCAGCCCGCCGGCTAGTCCCGTTGAGTTTCGCGATACTTTCCCCGTGATGTTAAAGCTATGGTCCGAGGATGCGCTTTTGGATGTTCCGGAGACATTTGAGAATTTCAAATTACGCGTTAGCAATGCCGTGGATGACCACCTTGTTCCCAACGCCCGATTGCTGGTCGTCAGCTCAGGCGGGCCAATAAGTCTGCTTGTGGGTCATGCGTTAGGTCTTGGCATTGGCAGCATGTCGGAAATCCTGAACCTGACGCTAAACTCGTCGATCAATAGATTTGAGATCAAAGATAATCGGTTCAGTTTGACACAGTACAACGCTGTCCCTCATTTGGATCACGCATCGCGTATCCATCTGCGGACATATATTTAGCTGGCGTGACGGGCCGGTCTTATGTGGTGTCGTTGGCCGCACGCATCGGTACGGTGATCGTCGCGCATAATCCGCCAAACCGACTGCTTTCAGTCAGTTCTAGCTTCCCACCGTGAACACGCGCCACATCAGCGGCAATCGCCAGCCCAAGCCCGACGCCACCGACCCGATCTTGATTGCGTGCCACGTCGAGCCGCGTAAAGGCCTTCAGTGCCGTTTCCCGTTGGCCAGGCGGAATGCCGGGACCGTTATCCTCAACCCGAAACGTCAAATCCTCAGTCGACTGCGAAACGCTGACTTCGACAACAGACGAAAAACTAACCGCGTTTGAAATAAGATTGCCAAGCGCACGTGAAAACCCCATGGGCTTGATCAATACGTCGGACCAATCAGCGGGGTGTTGCGCTGGTGACAACGATATCTCGGCTTGTGGCTGCGCCCGCATTGCGTCCTCAACGCATTTTGAAGCAATGTGCCATGACTGCGACAGGGCCGCATTTTCGGCGTGATCGCCTTTGGCAAATGCCAGAAACTCGTCGAGCATGTGCTCCATTTCAGACAAATCGCGCAACATCGCGGCGCTATCGTTGTCTTGGGGCAATAGTTCGACTTCTAGTTTTAGTCGGGTGATCGGTGTGCGCAGGTCATGGCTAACCCCCGACAACATCATCGTACGTTGTTCGATCTGACGTTCGATGCGCGCAC
>JBLHMX010000166.1:0-6366 GCA_047622625.1 Paracoccaceae bacterium
TGGATATTCATCGCACACATCAGAACTCTAACGCGCAAAATCGCAAGCCATTGTACTTATGCGTAGAGATTTGAATCAGACACTTAGGCCGCGTCGCCTTTGGCGCCATTTCCAGCCGCGTTGCGATCCCGTTTTTGGTTGCAGCCGCAACTGCCCCGTATATCGCGGCTGTTCTATGGAATATCGGCGGCTATGATCTTGTGATTATTACGGCCCTATGCTTTGCGCTTGCCGGTTTAGTTTCCGTGATGATGTTGCGCCGGATCACCACGCGTAAATCTTAGCCATTCGCTGGCCGTTCGCGATTAATAACAAAGATATCCTGATCAGGCATGCTATCGTCATGTCCATCGCGAAAACGCGTTTTCATAGGACGCCCAGCATCGGGCAACTATCACATGGTTTCGACTAGATCGCCATCTATAAGCCTAAGGAAAATTAACCGTTGGCTTCGCGGATTTTGTTGGCGGCATCCTTGTCAAAGGCGACGCCTTCTTTAGCCAATAGCTCATCCAGCTCACCTGACAACGTCATCTCAGTGATGATATCACAGCCGCCGACAAACTCGCCCTTAACATATAGCTGCGGGATCGTTGGCCAGTCGGAATATTCTTTGATGCCTTGGCGAACACCTTCATCTGCCAGTACGTTTACGTCAGCGAATTCGACGCCCATATAATTCAACACACCAGCCACTTTGCTTGAAAACCCGCACTGTGGCATGGTTGATGTGCCCTTCATGAAAAGCACAACATCGTTTTCAGCGACGGTGGATTTAATTTGGTCGTGTGCTGGATTGGTCATTTTGAAGTCTCCTGAAGGTCAATGGTTTGACCCGTTTTTGTTCACGCCATTTCGTAGGGCAGGCGTTCTTTGCTATTTCATTTCATTCCGGCGCTTTGGTGGTCAGCGCAAGCGCGTGCAGTTCACCTTGCGAGCCGTCCATCTTGCCTTTTAGCGACGCATAAACCGCGCGTTGCTGTTGAACCCGGTTCATGCCCCGGAATTCTTCCGCGATAACCTCGGCGGCATAATGATTTCCATCGCCTGCAAGATCAGTGATCGTAACCTTGGCGTCGGGAAATGCCGCAACGATCAGGCTTTCAATTTCAGCAGCTTGGATTGCCATCGACGGGTTCCTTTGTGGACTGAGACCTGATGTAAGCCTACGTTGGCACTGGCGCAAGTGGTGGTGGCGCGTTTTTGTCGGGGTTAGCCGTGCTTAATGCGTTACCGACATATTTAGTCGAAAATCTTGGGCAGGCAATTTTGGAAGGCTGATCGCACGTCCATCAAGGAAACTCGATCGCCGCCAAGACCGATGTTTGATCCGCCGAAATTACCTATTACCAAAGCAGGTACTCCGGCTTTGTTTGCCGCATCCACAACTGCCTGGCCGTCCTGCGTTGCAAGCAAATACCGCGCTTGGTCTTCACCAAAGAACCAGCCTGTATCCCCATCCTTAAGCGTGACGCCAACTCCGACCGCAAGTGCCATTTCAGTTGCGGCAAGTGCTAAGCCGCCATCAGAAATGTCATGGGCCGCTGTAATTAGGTGCCGCGCGTGTGCCGCGCGTACAAATTCGCCTGCTGCGAGTTCGGCCTTCAAGTCAACCTTGGGGGCGTCGCCTTCTGCACGGCCCAAAACTTCGGCAAGATAGGCGGATTGGCCAAGATGCCCGTGGGTTTCGCCGATCAAAACAAGGGTGTCATCTGCATTTGGCACCATCCGGATCATTTGATCGTTAGACGTCATCAAACCAACTGCGCCAATAGTTGGCGTTGGTAAGATCGCCGAGCCATCGGTTTCATTATAAAGCGAAACATTGCCAGAAACGATGGGCATATCCAAGGCCGCAACCGCTTCGCCGATGCCTTTAATGCAACCAACGAACTGGCCCATTATTTCAGGTTTTTCCGGGTTGCCGAAATTCATATTATCGGTTGTTGCCAGGGGCCTGGCACCCGTTGCACATAGATTTCGGTACGCTTCCGCGACGGCTTGTTTACCACCTTCAACCGGATTGGCCTTGCAGTACCTTGGTGTCACATCCGACGTGAACGCCAGTGACTTTTGTGTGCCATGAACCCGGATCACACCCGCGTCGCCACCGGGACGCAGAACCGTATCAGTCATGACCATCGTGTCATATTGCTCATAGACCCAAGCCCGCGACGCGTAATTTGGCGAACCGATTATGGTTACCAACGCCTTGGCTGGATCAACTGTTTCAACAGCTCCAAGCGGTGCGGCTTGTGGTGTCTCGACATAGGGTCGATCATATTCAGGTGCCGAACCAGCCAGCCGTTTCAGTGGCAAGTCGGCCTTTAGATCGCCATTCAAATAGATCAAAAATCGATCCTCAGCGATTGTTTCGCCAACAATTGCAAAATCAAGGTCCCACTTGTCAAATACGGCCTTTGCTTTGGCCTCAAATGCCGGGTTCAGCACCATCAACATGCGTTCCTGGCTTTCCGATAGCATCATTTCATAGGCGGTCATATTTTCTTCGCGCACAGGTACATTTTCCAGATCAAGGCGCACGCCAAGATTGCCCTTGTCGCCCATTTCGACAGCAGAACACGTTAGTCCAGCGGCCCCCATATCCTGAATTGAAATGACAGCACCTGTGGCCATCAGCTCAAGTGTAGCTTCCATCAGGCGCTTTTCGGTAAATGGATCACCAACCTGAACAGTTGGGCGTTTTTCTTCAATCGTGTCGTCAAACTCCGCCGAAGCCATTGTCGCGCCACCAACACCGTCGCGTCCGGTTTTTGCACCGAGATAGACAACCGGCATGCCAAGACCCGAAGCTGCCGAATAAAATATCTTGTCTGTATCGGCCAAGCCCGCAGCAAAAGCGTTTACCAGACAATTGCCATTATAAGCCGCATCAAACCGCAACTCGCCGCCAACTGTTGGCACACCAAAACAATTGCCATAACCGCCTATGCCCGCAACCACGCCGTTGACCAACGATTTGGTCTTGGGGTGCGAAACCTCGCCGAAAGACAGTGAATTCATCGCAGCAACAGGCCGTGCGCCCATCGTAAACACGTCGCGCAAGATGCCGCCCATGCCAGTAGCAGCGCCTTGATAGGGTTCGATAAAGCTGGGGTGGTTGTGGCTTTCCATCTTAAAAACCACGCATTGCCCATCGCCAATATCCACGATGCCCGCGTTTTCGCCGGGGCCACAAATAACTTGCGGGCCTTCCGTTGGTAGGGTCCGCAGCCATTTTTTCGAAGACTTATACGAACAATGTTCGTTCCACATCGCTGAAAATATACCCAACTCGGTAAAACTAGGTTCACGGTTCAGAATACGCAAGATTTCGGCATATTCGTCAGGCTTTAAGCCGTGCTTGGCAATCAAGTCTTCGGTGATGGCGGGTTCGGTTGTCATTGGCTGGCCCCAAAGAGTTAAACTTGTCGCCCTATTAGGCTAAGCGGGCGTGAAGGGAAAGGAAGCACAGGGTGCCAAAGTTAAAAAATTTCACCAACATGTCGAAATCTGCAAATGCCGTTCGTTCTTATTGTATAACACGCAAATACCTGCGTGCCGTAAACCAGAAGGACAAACAAAATGAAATATATTGCTTTGATCTATACCGCCCCAGATGCTGGCCCAAAACCAGATACACCAGAATTTGGTGCGATGATGGGCGGCTACCAGAAAGCCGGTGAAGTTTTCAGCGCTGACGGCGTATTTGTCGCTGGCGAACCACTTGAATCAACGGCCAACGCCACCAGTTTGCGTGTTCGCGGCGGGAAGGTCGAAACTATGGATGGCCCATTTGCCGAAACCAAAGAACAACTTGGCGGGTTTTATATGTTTGATTGTGACACACTTGACGATGCACTGCGTTATGCGGCCATGATCCCATCAGCGGAATTTGGCACCATTGAAGTCCGCCCCATTATGAATTTCGGCTAAAGTGAACGGGCCAGCAACTGACATAAATGAAGCGATCAGTCAGATTGTGCGTAAAGATAGGGGCCGTCTTTTGGCGGCCCTTATTGCGGGCCTAAAAGATTTTGCACTGGCCGAAGAATGCTTGCAAGAGGCGTTGATTTCCGCCCTTAACCACTGGGGCCGCCAAGGTCTGCCCCGTTCGCCTGAAGGCTGGATTTTGCAAACGGCACGGCGAAAGGCAATCGATCGCTTGCGCCGCGATCAAAACTTTAGGCGCAAATCAGAACAAGTCGCTTATTTGATGGCGCAGGATGAGCGCGCCGCCGCAGCAACTCAGCCGCCCGAAATCCCTGATGAACGCTTGCGTCTAATTTTCGCCTGCTGCCACCCGGCACTCGCGGCCAAAACCCGTGTTGCCCTGACCCTTAGAACGCTAGGCGGTTTATCCACGCTCGAGGTTGCACGGGCATTTTTAGACACCGAAACTGCGATGGGCCAACGCCTAAGCCGGGCGCGGGTGAAAATCACCAAAGCGGGCATACCGTTAACGGTTCCTGGTGTCGAATACTGGCAGGATCGCCTTGGTTCGGTCCTGACAGTGATCTATCTGATCTATAACGAAGGATATTCCGCGACTTCTGGCACAGCCCCAATGCGCATCGATTTATGTGAAGAAGCATTATACCTTGCGCGGTTGATGGACCGATTGCAGGCGCACGAACCCGAAATCGAAGGTCTGTTGGCACTGATCCTATTGACTCACGCCCGGCGCGATGCGCGCTTGATAAAGGGTGCGATTGTGCCTCTAGACGAACAAAATCGTGGCCTTTGGCATCAACACCAAATCACCGAAGGCACAGAAATTTTAACACGCGCACTCGGGCGCGGGCAGGGTGGCCCTTTCCAAATACAAGCCGCCATTGGCGCCGTACATTCAGAAGCGATAGCCGCCTCTGAAACCAGATGGGTCGAAATACATGCGCTGTATCAGCACCTTAAAGTCTATGACAGTTCTTCGGTTATCCGGCTGAACGAAGCAGTCGCACTGTCTTATGTGCAAAGTGCATCGGCTGCGTTGCCTATTGTGCTGGCGCTTGAGGCCGATCTGGTAAGCTATCAGCCCTATCACGCCACTTGTGCTGATCTTTATTGGCGAACCGGGCAGATCAACGCGGCCTTGTCTGCCTATGACGCGGCTATCGCCCTAAGCACGAACGAAACAGAACGCGCTTTTCTGGCCGGGCGAAAAGCGCGTGCAAGGCTGGAACTCACAACATGATTGAATGTTGAGTCGGCAAAAAAAAGGCCGAGACAAGCTCGGCCTTAAGTCCAACAGGGAGGTGAAGGAAGTGAGAGAGTGTCTCAACCACTGCCTTCGAGAATTGACTTATGATCGACCTTGCCAATTATCAAGAAAAAACCGTCAGAAATTTTGCATACCCGCTAACACTTAAGTGCATGGCTTATCTAAGTCATTGATTAGACATTTCTTTTAGATGTTTGCGGTAGGAAATCACCTCGTCGACAACGAACAATTTAAATGCCTCGACCCGTTTTGAATGGCGCAATTCTTCTGGATAGGCCAAATAAACTGGCACTTCGGGTGTAGATTCCTCGGGCAGAACTTGCACTAAATCGGGGAAATCTTCGGTTAGATAATCGGGCAATACCCCTATACCCAGCGAATGAACCACAGCTTGTAAAATTCCGAAGTAATTGTTCACCCGTAAATGCGAATTAATATTCAATGCATATAGCCGGCTGATCAGCGCTGCACTTGCAGCAACTTGCGGTGCATTGGAATTCTGGCTGATAATCCGGTGTTTCGTCAATTCTTCCAGGTTTTTGGGCACGCCATGCTCTTCCAAATATTCTGGCGAGGCATATAATTTCATATGGACCGACATTAACCGCCGTCGCACCAGATCGGCCTGACTTGGTTCTTTCATCCGAATGGCCACGTCAGCCTCGCGCATTGGCAAATCAAGCACACGTTCTTCCAACATTAAATCAATTTTAAGGTCGGGATATTTGTCATAAAGTTTGGCCAATCTGGGCGCCAACCACAATGTACCAAAACCGATGGTCGTGGTTACACGCAGCTCGCCAAACACCTCGTCTTCGCTGTCACGAATGCGCGCTTCGGCACCTTCCAGCTTTTTGGCCATCGATTTTGTGGCGTCAAACAGCAACTCGCCCTGCTCGGTCAAAATCAACCCACGCGCATGGCGGTGGAACAAAATGACGTTCAGGCTTTCTTCTAAACCGCGAATTTGCCGACTGACAGCAGATTGCGACAAATGCAGGGTGTCGCCCGCATGTGTAAGGCTGCCCGCCCCGGCAACCGAATGAAAAATACGTAGTTTGTCCCAGTCCATGATCTGCTCACCAATTTGTCGCTTGCGTGTTTTGTGGTACGATACAGAAGTCGAGTTAACAAAGGTAAACAAA
>JBLHMX010000167.1:0-6356 GCA_047622625.1 Paracoccaceae bacterium
TTGAATCTTATCAATCCAATTGAATCACAACTTGCTGAAATCACTCAACTAGTTTTGGTTCAGACACTAAGACTTCGGCAACTAAGACTTGCCGCAAAATGCTGACAACTCCAAAAGATGCTCCTTGCAAAATGGCGAATGGAAAGACCAAGGCGGGTTGAAAACCGGCCAAAAACAAAACACTTGCAGCGACACAGCCCCCTGATATCGCCCAAAGAGCCACACCAGAAGTGGATACTTGTTTTTCCAGTCGCATCATTAACAAACGCCCAGCAACCTGTGCCGGGCCAATCAGCATTGCCGCTTGAACCGCTTCAGGCGCTGTAGCACCGCGGTCGACAAACATTGGTAAGATATGGCTGATAACCATCGAATGATTAAGCGAGATAAAGGCGAATGCCCCGGCGATTAACCAAAACTCAACCCTGTGAATAGCGCGTCGAACAGCTGCCTTGTTGACAGAATGCGAGGCACTTACCGCAGGTTCTGGAACTGAGTTTTCCAGCAAAGTTGCCCCGAAAAACAGCAAAGGCGCGGCAGCAAAGCCAACGATACCGGCGAAAACAAGTAAAGCACCGCGCCAGCCATAATCTTGCGCCAATGTTGCCGCCAACGGAAATGCAAGGGTCGAGGCAAAGCCCGCCACCAACGTAATGCGGGTAATTGCGGCGCGTGCTTGCCCCGCCACAACCCGTGTGATAAATGCGAAACATGGCTCGTATAAGCAGGCGGCTTGCGCAGCCCCGATCATCATCCACAGCGTTATGAATTCCACACGTGATTGAGCGTGGGCTAGAAGCACTAGTAAACCCGCGCCCGTCACAGCCCCACCTGTTAAAACCCATTTTCCATACCCAGCATCGATCAATCGACCAAAGACAGGTGCAAAGATTGCCGACGTCAAGATAGCCAAAGTAAACCCGAGCATCAGATCGGTTTTCGCCCAACTAAGATCAGCCTCCCAATGCAACAACAGGGCCGCAAAGGTGTAAAACAACCCGGCCCAAACAAGGGTCTCGCCCAATGCTAATAAGGCGATGGCCCTGCCCGTTTTCGGACTCGCAGTTGACGTTGGGGTTGGCTCAGTGGCTATTTAGTCCTCATAGATTGTAGATTTCACCAAATTTGTCGTTGAGGTAATCAAGCAAAGGTTGTGCGCTGATTTTGTGACCTGTGGCGCGTTCGATCACTTCGGCTGGCTCGTAAAGACCACCAAATTGTTGGACGTTCTGTTGCAACCAACTTGTGGCGGCACCGGTTTCACCCCGCGCTAAATCCGCGTCAATTGATGGCGTCGCTGCGCGCATTGCCACGTTTAATCCGCCTGCATAGATATTGCCCAATGAATACGTTGGAAAATAACCAAACAGCCCGACCGACCAATGCACATCTTGCAACACACCGTTTGATGGCTTGTCGACAGCGAAACCAAAATCAGCTTTGAACCGGTCGTTCCACGCGCCTTCCAGATCATCAACAGCCAGATCACCTGAAATTAGGGCGCGTTCAAGATCAAAGCGCATAAGGATATGCAGGTTATATTGCACTTCATCCGCTTCAGTGCGGATATAGCCCTGCCCGACTTTGTTGACGATGCCGTAGAATGTTTGTTCATTTGGCACACCGAAATCACCAAAAACATCCCGCATTCGCCCGTATAACCAACCACAAAAGGCGCGGCTGCGGCCCAATTGGTTTTCGTAAATCCGGGATTGGCTTTCGTGAACACCCATCGACACACCGCGCCCCAAGGCTGTCATCAAATAGGCAGGATCAATGCCCTGCTCGTAACAGGCGTGGCCAGTTTCGTGGATGGTGGAATAGATGCAATTAAACGGGTTCTCAGGGTCAACGCGCGTTGTTATGCGGGTGTCCGTACCAGAGCCTGACGAAAACGGATGGACTGATTTATCAAGTCGGCCCCGGTTGTAATCAAAGCCAAAAGTGCTGGCCAATTCATGGGCCAGTTGCATTTGCAACGCGTCTGGAAACTTGTGGTTGAGGTCTGGCACGCTGACACTTGAGCCACGAATACGCTCGCGCAGCTCGACCAAACCATCGCGCAAACCGCCCAACAGAGTTTCAAGCGTTGCGCCAGTCATTCCAGGTTCGTAATCATCAAGCAAGGCATCGTAAAGATCGCCGCCCTCACTTAAGGCTGCCGCTTCTTGTTGGCGCAGTTTCAGCACTTGTTTCAGGGTTGGGGCGAAGGCCGCAAAATCATCTGCTGCACGGGCTTTTCCCCAGATGCCTTGCGAAATGGACGTAACCCGCGCAATTTCCACGGCAAGATCGGCCGGAACCTTGTTGTTTCGCTTAAATGACTGGCCGATTAGGCGCAGGTTTGCCGCCGAGGTCGCATCTACTTCTGCCCCGTCCAACTTTGCTAACCATTCGCCGATTTGCGGATCGGTTTGGCGGGCATGTAGTGTTTTTTCCATAACCCCCATCCATTCGCCACGTTGTGCGGCCGCACCCTCGGACATCATTGTTTCCTGGTCCCAGCCAAGCAGGCCCGACACCTGCGAAAGCGCAATTGTTTCGCGCGAATGTGCCATAAGTTTGGTCAGGGTTGATTGCATTTTTGGTCCTATCTTAAGGATTGTGTGGCGGGGAACATGGCCGCAAACCGCGCCCTTAGAACAAACGTCATCAGCAGGATCGCCCCGATTTGATGGGTGATTGCTACATGAACTTGGGCAGCATTCAACACCGTCGAAATACCAAGGATCATTTGCAACAAGACAATCGCCATCATCCAATTAAAGGCCTGTTTTGTGGCGCGCAGGGGCGAGCGGCGGCTTTGCCACCATGCAAAGCCCGCAAACAGAAATACGACGTAGCCAAGCAAACGGTGATTGAATTGCACCAGCGCCGGGTTTTCAAAGAAATTTGTCCACCACGGTGTGTAATCCAAGCTTTCTGACGGCAAAACTTGCCCGCCCATCATCGGCCAGTCGGTATAGCCACGGCCCGCATCAATTCCAGCCACCAAAGCGCCAAGCAGGATTTGCGCAAAGATCAGCACCACTAAAATGGTTGCCAACCTAGCCAGCGCTGCTTCGCGATTGCGGCGGGCTTGCAGCATGTCTTGTGCGCCGCGCCCAAGGCTTTGCATATACCAGATGATAAAACCCATAATGACAAACGCGAGGCCCAAATGGATCGCCAAACGGTACGAGGCCACATCGACCACCCTGCCCGACAACCCGCTCGACACCATCCACCAGCCGATTGCACCTTGCAATCCACCAAGCGCGCCCAAGCCGACCAGTCGAGCAGTCCAACCCGTTGGGATCTGACGGCGAAGAAGAAACCAAAAGAAACCTAGCGCCCAGACCAATCCAATAAGACGACCCAGTTGACGGTGACCCCACTCCCACCAATAGATGGATTTGAAGTCGGCAAGGCTCATGCCTTTGTTTTGCAACACATATTCCGGCGACAATTTATACTTTTCAAACACGATTTGCCAGTCGACGGGGTTCATTGGCGGAATCGCGCCAGCAATTGGCCGCCATTCTGTGATCGACAGGCCGCTATCGGTTAAACGGGTCAATCCACCGATGACAATAATCAAAACCACCAACCCAAGCAACGTCATCAGCCAAAGACGCAAACCTTTTCGGGCGTCATTCTTGGATCTGTCGATTGCACCAGCTTGGGGTTTTTCCAGCGGCTTTTCACTGTCCGATACGTCTTCAAATATGTTGCGTTTATCGGCCATTGGCGTTCCTTGAAGTTCGGGCTGAAACTAGGGGCTTGGCCCGTACGCTGCAAGGGAACATTTTACCGCGCAATGTTCGGCGTGTTCTATTTCTGTTTTTCTGTCAGCGCCCGAATAACTCCGTGCAACACACGGATGTCGGGTTCAGTCAAATGCATCCGGCTGAACATGTTTCGCAGACTAATGCGCATAGATGTCGCTTTGTCGTCAGGCCAGAAAAACCCGGCCTCATCCAGACGCGCCTCAAAGCGCTCGTACAGCTTTTCAACTTCCAGTGCATTGGCAAAACGAGAGTTCCCAAGCTCCAGAACCTCAGGCGGAACTTCTGAGCCCAATCGGCGCCATTCAGCAGACAGCAACAGCACACATTGCGCTAGGTTAAGCGACGCAAAAGCCGGGTTTACCGGTACCGAAATAATGGCGTTCGCCTGAACGATGTCTTCGTTCTGCAACCCTGCCCGCTCAGGGCCGAACAGCACGCCAACCTTTTGGCCTTCTGCAATCAAGGCGCGCGCCTGTTCCATCGCGCGTTCCGGCGTGACAACAGTTTTGGTTAAATCGCGCGGGCGTGCTGTTGTGGCGAACACATAATTTAAATCTTGCACCGCGTCAGTGGTTTGATCGAAGATCTGAATTTGATCCAAAACCCGCGCAGCGCCAGAAGCCATTGCAACTGCCTTTGGATTTGGCCACCCGTCGCGCGGATTTACCAGGCGCATACGTTCAAGCCCGAAATTCCACATCGCGCGTGCCGCAGCACCGATGTTTTCGCCCATTTGCGGCGCCACCAGAATGAACGCCGGTTGCGGACCGCCCCATCCTTGATCCAACCCATGATCCGTGCCCGACATCGCAACATTCCCTATTTCGTCCAGCGCGTGATAGACTGCGCCAAACAAGGTTTCAAGCGGGTGAACATATACGTGCGCCGAAGGTTCGGCGGGCTATGTTTCATGTTGTGGCGCAATATGTTGTGCGGTGTTCACAAAACAAAAAAAGTGGCATATTCAATAGAACAGGCCCGCCGGTGGGCAATGATGCCTGCTGCGACAAACTGATGGCGCTTGCCTTACGGTTCGTCGGGGGATTGCCTGCCAAGTAAGCCGCCGCTATGAAGTGGAAAACTTGCAGGAGCCCCCACGCATGGCCGACAATGAACAGCCACAGATCTATTTGATTTCACCGCCCCAGATCGAGCTTTCAAGCTTTTCCGATCAGTTGGCGCAAATTCTGGACGCGCGCGCCATTGCCTGTTTTCGTTTGGGTCTGGCGTCATCAGATGAAGATGACATTGCCCGCACCGCCGATCATCTGCGTGAAATATGCCATGCGCGCGACGTCGCGATTGTGATCGAACAGCATTACAGGCTGGTTGACCGGCTTGGGTTGGACGGCTGCCATTTGTCGGATGGCGCTAAAAACCTAAAGGACGTACGAAAAGAGTTGGGGGCTGACGCAATTATTGGCGCACATTGTGGTATATCCAAACATATGGGCATGACCGCTGCCGAAGCGGGCGCCGATTATGTTTGTTTTGGGCCTGTTGCACCAAGCGCGCTTGGCACAGATGAAGTTGCCGAAATCGATGTTTTCACATGGTGGTCGGAAATGATTGAAACGCCTGTTGTTGCCGAAGGTGGTTTGACACCGCAGAATGTGGAAATTTTAGCGGGGGCGACCGATTTCTTTGGCATAGGGGCGGAGATATGGGGTGCGGATGTGCCATTGAAACAGCTCAATGATATCCTGAAAAATCAGGGTTAATCGCTAGACCTGTCAATTTTGGCATCCATGCCTTTGCGCACCTCGCCTTCGCAATAAATGGCCAAAGACTTGCGGTCTTTGAAATCGGCAACCCGCACCGGCGCGTGAAAGACAATATCGGCGCTGCCTGATTTCCGAACACTAAGTGTTTTAAGGAAATGCGGCGCAAACGTCATGTCACCCCACCAGCCGTAAAACCGAACGTCCGAGCCTTTGGGCGCGTGATAAACCAAGCTGACGGGTTGGATCCACATCGTGTCGATCAGTGCGGGTTCAAAAAACGCCGCGAACAAAGTTGACTTAAAACCCAAAACCCGGCGGCTGTCCGTGCTCGTGCCTTCTGGAAAAAACAGCAATCGGTCGCCTGAAATCAACCGCTCTTCAAACAGGGCTTTTTGTTTTTTTGCCTGACTGGCAAGACGTTCGATAAAGACAGTTCCCGTTGCTCGTGCGATAATGCCAATTCCTGGCCATTTGCTGACTTCGGCTTTTGACACGAAAAACACCTGCACGGCGGAATTAAGCGTCATAATATCAATCCAAGAAGAATGATTGCAGACGATAGCACCGTCATGTTGCATCGGCGTTCCATGCGTTCTGACCTTAAAGCCCAAAACTATTAGCGATGCCCTGCAGGCAACTTGAACAATATATGGCGACAGGCGACGCCCACCGATCAGGCCTTCAAGCAGGCGTGTGACCACTAAGACAATTAACAAACCATAGATGACGATAGCCATTGCTACCAATCGCAATAACGCGGTGACTAAACCAAGCGGGGTAAGGGGCGGCTGGTCTGGTTCTTTTTCGGAATTCCAAAGGCTCATTTATGCGCCATGTCAAGCGCGCGATCTGATCGCCGGGT
>JBLHMX010000168.1:0-6322 GCA_047622625.1 Paracoccaceae bacterium
TTGCTAAGCTGTTGAATGCATTGGATGACGTTATTTAAAAATGGCGGATTTCGGCTGTTTTTGCGTCTAAATCCTAAAAACTTGGCAAGTGAATAAAAATCGGGTTAGGCTTGATCTGCATGAAAATGGAGGTTTTGGGGAATGACCGTTTTTACCAGCACCAAGGGACAAGGTGATCTACCGAGGTATTTTAAGGCAGTTTTTGCCATCGCATCAAACCTTAACCAAGGTCGGCTTGATTTTCGCCTGCCCGATGGCCGTGTGTTTCGCGCCCAGGGTGCCAAACCGGGGCAGTCGGCGGATTTGAACGTCATAAACCCCGATTGTTTTGCGCGTTTGATCCGCGAAGGGGACCTTGGATTTTCAGACGCTTACCTTGAGGGTTGGTGGACGACTTCAGATTTGCAAGTGTTCATGGATGTGCTGCAAGATGGCAATGACGAAGTGTTTGACGGCTTTCCCGGCATGGGCCTTGTGCGAATTTTCGAACGTATGCGTCATTGGATGAACAGCAACTCGCGCGAACAAGCCCGTAAAAACATCTCGTATCATTATGATTTAGGCAATGAGTTTTACGCCAAATGGCTGGATGAAACCATGACCTATTCATCGGCTATATTTGAAACGGGGCAAGAAGATATGTCTAATGCGCAGATTGCCAAATATGCCTCGATGGTGGATCAGATGGGGGTGAAACCGGGTGACCATGTGCTTGAAATCGGTTGTGGCTGGGGTGGGTTTGCTGAATATGCCGCAGGCGTTCGCGGGCTAAAAGTGACGGGGCTGACGATCAGTCAGGAACAGCATGACTTTGCCGTTGACCGTATTCAGCGCGCTGGGCTGTCAGATAAGGTTGAGATCGTCATGAGAGATTATCGTGATGAAAAAGGTGTTTATGACGGCATCGCGTCGATAGAGATGTTCGAGGCCGTGGGTGAAAAGTTTTGGCCCGCTTATTTTGAAACCGTACGCGAACGTTTGAAACCGGGTGCCAATGCCACGTTGCAAATCATAACAATATCGGAAAAACGATTTGCGACTTACCGGAAAGGTGTGGATTTCATCCAGAAATATGTATTTCCAGGTGGTATGTTACCCAGCCGAACCGCATTGTTTGAACAGATTTCAAAAGCGGGTCTGAAGCGCCTTAATTCTATCGAGTTTGGCGATAGTTATTCGCAGACCCTGCGCCGCTGGTACGAGGTTTTTAATGCGAAATGGGATGATATTGCGGAAATGGGTTTTGATGAACGCTTTCATAGGATGTGGAATTTTTACTTAACGTCCTGCGCGGCTGCTTTTAGGTCGGGCAATTGTGATGTGACGCAAATTACAATACGGCGGCCTGGCTGAATGGCGCGTGAGCTGCCGACATCCGGTAAATTGGTTGCCGGCATTTGCTTTGCGGCTTTGGGGTATGTCAGCGCCTCGACTTATGCACTAAATCTGCCCGAGGCTTGGCGGATATCTTGGTTTTTGGAAACCAGCGCCGCACTTGGGTTTTTGGTCGGTTGGCTGGTCATGGGGCGGCTTGTTGGGGTTTCCTTAAGAAGCGCGGCTGGACGCGGCTTAACTACAGCAATCTGGCTGTTGTTCTGGACGCTTCTTAGCTTTTCGATCCACGAAATGTTGATGCGGTCGCTTGATAAACGGTATCTCATGCCGATGGACGCAGTCGGCGGCGCAGTCGAGATATGGATATTCTTAGCAAAACTGACGTTGAATGCCGAATTTCTATCTACGCTGCTGATCGGTGGTTTGATATCCGGTGTTTTGGCAGAGCTGGCAAATCGATTCTGGCGTTAGAACGTGCAGCGTGGTTTTGCATTTTCTGACTATTCATAACCGAAAGTCAGCGCGCATTGACCGCCGTGTCCGGCTGATTTCGCTTGAACCTGACGGCGAGTGGCGAATATCAATGGGCCATACAAGTGATTAGGGGTTAAGCGATGAAAATCTATCAGGATCTTGAAGCAGCAATCGGCCATACGCCGTTGATAAAGCTGAAAAAAGCGTCTGAGGCGACCGGGTGTGAAATTCTGGGTAAAGCCGAATTTATGAATCCCGGCCAGTCGGTCAAAGATCGCGCCGCCCTTTTTATCATTCGCGACGCGATCGCCAAGGGTGATTTGCTGCCGGGTGGCACAATTGTTGAAGGCACGGCGGGAAATACTGGCATTGGTATCGGGCTTGTGGCGGCGTCGCTTGGCTATCGCACGGTTATCGTGATCCCTGAAACGCAAAGCCAGGAAAAGAAAGATATGATCCGGCTTGCAGGCGCGGAATTGGTGCAAGTTCCGGCTGCGCCTTATAAAAACCCAAACAATTACGTGCGGTATTCCGAACGCTTGGCCAAAGCTATGGCAAAGACTGAACCCAATGGCGCGATCTGGGCCAATCAATTTGACAATGTCGCCAACCGCCAAGCCCATATCGAAACCACAGCACCCGAGATTTGGGAGCAAACCGGTGGAGATGTCGATGGATTTATCTGTTCGGTCGGATCAGGCGGCACGCTTGCAGGTGTTGCTGCCGGATTGCGCGGGCTGTCCAAGGATGTGAAAATCGGTTTGGCTGATCCGGGTGGCTCGGCCATGTACAATTATTATGCCAATGGCGAATTGAAATCCGAAGGTGGCTCGATCACCGAAGGTATCGGGCAGGGGCGCATCACCAAGAACCTTGAAGGTCTTGTCGTTGATATGCCCTATACGATCCCCGACAGCGAAAGCCTGCCGCTGATCTTTGATCTGTTGCAAGAAGAAGGCCTGTGCGTCGGAGGTTCCAGCGGTGTGAACATTGCGGGTGCCATCAGAATGGCGCGCGAGTTGGGTCCAGGGCGGCGCATTGTGACAATGTTGGCGGATTATGGAACCCGGTATCAAAGCAAGCTGTTCAATCCGGAATTCCTGAAGTCCAAAGGCTTGCCTGTGCCTGAATGGCTGGATCGTCCGCTTGCGGAGTTGCCAGCGGTGTTTGAATAAACTCTGAAGAGAACAAGGGGCAAGGCGCGATGAAGCAGCTGGTATTGCAAGTGTTGGTGGCGATGTTGATGCTGGCCGCTGCGCCTCTCGCGGCCCAAGATGAACCAAACGCGGCCTTTGATTTCGAAATCTGGGAAGTCACCGCAACACGGGCCGAAGGTATTATCGAAGACGCGGCAGCGTCTTCGCCGGCAATGGAAACCTTGCGCGGGACTTTGTCAGATTTCCGGTCCCAAGCCCTGGCTGTGCAAGATGCAAGCCAAGCCCGCATTGAAACCTTACAATCTCAGCTTAACGCTCTTGGGCCAGTGCCCGAAGACGGAACCGCCGAAGCCGGTGAAGTTGCCGTCCGGCGCGGCGAGCTGGTCGATCAACTTTCCGAGGCGCGAGCGCCGTCTTTAGCCGCGCAAGAGGCATATAAACGGGCAGATGGCCTAATAGGCGAGGTCGATGCGATTATCCGTGATCGAATTTCCACACAATTGTTTATGCTTGGCGCGTCGCCTCTGAACGTCACATTATGGGCGGGCGCTTGGACAAGCCTTACGGGCTTTTATCGTGATGTCCTAGGCGAAGTCACTGATGGGCTGCAAAGCGAAACCCAAAGGGTTTTAACCCGTCAAAGCCTGCCGATCAGCCTAAGTTTGTTCGTGGTTGGTTTGTTGTTACTGACGCGCGCACGAAGCTGGCTGCTGAGTGTGCTTGGTCTTGTACCGTTCGCGGAAAACCCAAGTGCCAACGAGGCCCGTAATTTGGTGGTTTCACTGACTCAGATTTTGGTACCAATGCTGGGCGTGTGGGCGATTGAACGGGCAATTCAATCGACTGGGCTTGCTGGTTTGCGCGGGGCGGTTTTGGTCGATGCTTTGCTGTGGATGGGCGTGTTCGTCTTTGGCGGCCTTTGGTTGGGCCGCACGTTGTTTTCAACGGCTGATAATACGCCACTGTTTTTTTCGTTAAGTGACAAAGGGGCCATTTCAGGCAAAAGAATGACCAGTCTAATGGGGCTTATGCTGGCGTTTGATCTTTTGCTGAACCGCATGGCCGGGCTGGCAGGTTTCCCCGAAAATGCCCATATCGTGCTGTCTTTTCCAATCGTTGTTGTAACCGGCATCTTGCTGGTGCGCATGGGGCTGCTTCTTGATCCTGCCAACGCCGCCGATAGCGGTGAAAACGATAAACATCGCCTGCAAGACAGAATTTACCGTCTTCTGATGCGCGGCATTATATTGTTAGGCGCAGCGGGGCCATTGTTGGCTGCCATCGGTTATTTCACGGCTTCAACGTCGTTTGTATTTCCAGCCGTCAGAACCTTGGCCCTACTTGGCGCGCTGTTGGTGATCTATCGCCTTTTGGTCAGTTGTTCTGAAATGCTGTTGCTTTCAGCCCGTGAAACCCAGCCCAAAAAGACCGAAGAACGCCCTGCAACCTTGATCCCGGTCGCGCTTGGCTTTGGCTTGATCCTGTTGGCAATACCCGCACTTGCACTGATTTGGGGTGCCCGCGTCAGCGATTTGCAGGAAGTCTGGACCCTAATCAGCGACGGTTTTTCCGTCGGTGACAGGCGCATATCGGCCACTGATTTCCTGACCTTCGCGCTGGTCTTTGCCGGGGGGTATACGCTAACGCGCTTGTTACAAAGCTCGCTTAGAACCACGGTTTTACCGCGCACCAGCCTTGATGCGGGTGGACGTAATGCGGTTTTAAGCGGCACTGGATATGTGGGGTTGTTTTTCGCAGCCCTTGCAGCGGTGACATCCGCTGGGCTTGATCTATCCAGCCTTGCCATCGTTGCTGGTGCCTTGTCGCTGGGTATTGGTTTCGGCCTTCAGGCGATTGTCAGTAACTTTGTGTCGGGCATCATCTTGCTGGTGGAACGCCCGATCAAAGAAGGTGACTGGATCGAGGTTGGTTCTTATTCAGGTTATGTGCGCAAAATATCTGTACGCTCGACAGAAATCGAAACCTTTGATCGCGCCACAGTGGTTGTGCCAAACGCCGACTTCATTTCTGGTACAGTCACCAATTGGACCCATTCAAACATGAACGGCAGGGTCAAAGTGCCGGTGGGCGTGGCGTATGGATCTGACCCGGATCAAGTGCGCGAAATTCTCACAGAGATAGCCCAAGCACATGAGATGGTCGATCACCGGTTCAACACGTCTGTTGTTTTCATGGGGTTTGGGGCTGATAGCATGGATTTCCAAATTCGCGCTATTCTGAAAGACGTAAATTATGTGCTTAGTGTGAAATCCGATATGAATTATGAAATTGTACGGCGTTTCAAAGAATCTGGTATCGAAATTCCGTTTACCCAGCGTGATATCAATTTGCGAAACCTCGATGAACTTGGGGCGGTTCTGAAAGAAAACATCGGCGGCAAAAAATGACTGAAGTTCTGTTCCACGACGCTTATCTGAAAACCGCGACCGCCAAGGTCACCGCGCATTCGGACGCGGGCGGTGTGATTTTGGATCGTTCGATATTTTACCCAACAGGCGGGGGTCAACCCGGAGATGCCGGGCATCTGGAATGGAATGGCGCCCAGACCCGCATCTCGATGGCAGTCAAAGGCCAGAACGGTGCAATTGTTCTTATGTGTGCTGACGGTGCGCAAGTGCCGCCCATTGGCAGCGCCGTCGCGCAGCACTTAGACTGGGAACAACGCCACCGTTTCATGCGCGTTCATACGGCCTTGCATCTGTTGTCGGTTGTCATCCCGCTGCCTGTCACGGGCGGGCAGATTTCATGCGACAAAGGGCGGCTTGATTTCCAGATGCCCGAAGCCCCGGAAGACAAACAAGCGATTGAAGACACACTGAACGAGTTGATCGCGCAGGACTTGATTGTATCTGACAGCTGGATCACCGACGCAGAATTGGCGGCAAAACCTGAAATGGTGAAAACCATGTCAGTGAAACCTCCAACTGGGGCTGGGCATGTGCGTTTGGTGCGTATCGGCTTGCCCGATTTCCAGATTGATCTGCAACCCTGCGGTGGCACACATGTGACTAATACCTCGGAAATCGGTGCGATGCGCTTAGGAAAAATCGAAAACAAGGGCAAGCAAAACCGTCGCGTGAACATCCATTTGATCGATGTTTGAAAATCAGTCAGATTTCCAATTCCAACCCTTGCACAAGACCGATTTGACGTTATAACCCGCCTTAACGGACAGGTGGCCGAGTGGTCGAAGGCGCACGCCTGGAAAGTGTGTAGGCGGGGAACTGTCTCCAGGGTTCGAATCCCTGTCTGTCCGCCAACTTGCCATATTCGCCAATCTCTTTCAGCTTTATCCGATGGCATATCACCCTTATTTCATTGGGAGTAATCGCCCT
>JBLHMX010000169.1:0-6245 GCA_047622625.1 Paracoccaceae bacterium
CGCCCAGTCCGAAGCCGCCGTGCAAAAGGCTTTGGATGCCTTGTCAGATGGGCGCACGACCCTTGTGATTGCGCATCGATTGGCGACGATCTTGCATGCTGACAAGATCGTGGTGATGGATAAGGGACGGGTTGTCGATGAAGGCACACACGCCGAATTATTAGCGCGTGGCGGTCTTTACGCCAGTCTTTATAAGCTGCAATTCGCAGGGTAACACGGCCAGCATACCTCCTTAGTCGTTCAAAACAGGCTCACCAGAACCCAGCCTAGCCCCGCGGACAGGCAAAGAACTTTCACCATTCCCCAATGCAGTTTCAGTAACAAAAATCCGCACAGGCCCGAAAGAACAAGCACGCGCCAGTCAATTGACGCCAGCTCGGGTTTCCAAAGGGTCAAAATGCCAAAATCTTCGCGACCAACTCGCGTGAACACCACATGTAACCCGAACCAGATGGACAAGTTCAAGATGACCCCAACAACTGCCGCAGTGATCGCGGTCAGTGCCCCGCTTAAGCGCGGCTGCGCACCGATCCATTCGATGTAGGGCGCGCCTGTGAATATCCACAGAAAACAAGGTGTAAAGGTCGCCCACAAGGTGACAAGTGCGCCCGCGACGCCCAACCAAAAACCACCTTCGCGAAAAGCTGCCAGAAAGCCAACAAATTCGGTAACAAGAATAAGCGGGCCCGGTGTGGTTTCTGCAAGCCCCAATCCGTCCATCATTTCGCCAGCTTCTAGCCAACCCAAACCGACGACAACGTCTTGCGCCATATAAGCCAGAACCGCATAGGCGCCGCCAAATGTGACGACTGCTAGCTTTGAGAAGAACAATCCAAGTGCGGCCAGTATCCCGGTCGAAAATACCTGGTCCACAGCCCAGATGGGCCCTAGCCAAACCACCATCCAAGTCAAAATGGTGCGTAAAGTCTGCCACGGTGAAACCGCTATGATCGGCTTCGTGGCATCACCCGTTTCGCCGCCCTTGATTAAGCCGTAAGCGGCGGCCAAAAAGATGATTAATGGATAGGGCAGCGACAAAAAGAAAATCCCGACAAAAGCTAGACCTGCGATTAGCCAATGATCGTGGCCCTTCAACGCCTTCTTCGCAACACGCAGTAATGCTTCGATTACAATGACCAGAACGGCGGCTTTCACGCCGAGGAAAAGCGCTCCGACCAACGGCAAACTACCAAGCTCGGCGTAGATAGCGGCAAGGGTTAGAATGATAATTGCGCCAGGTAATACGAACAGTAAACCAGCAACCAATCCACCTATTACGCCGTGTAACCGCCATCCGGTATAGGTCGCTAGTTGCATTGCCTCAGGGCCGGGCAGCAACATACAAAAGCTTAATCCGTTTAGAAATTGTTTTTCACTAAGCCAGCTTTTTTCATCGACCAGATACTTATGCATCAGTGAAATCTGCGCCGCCGGGCCGCCAAATGACAGCAGCCCGATCTTTGCGAAGACACTGAATGCTTCGCGCCGCGTGGGTGTGGGCACGCTCATGGTTTCACGGCCGTAGCAGGCCAATCATGGCCTTCATCGGTGGCGTCCCGTGACCACCTGTAAAAAGCGTCATAAAGGGCCATGCCAGCATCCAGCTGTTCCAAATCATCGCGGTACATGCGTGATAACCCAAGTGACGCGGCCAATAAGCCGGCTGATTCCGGCGCCAAATCATGTTGGTTGGTATCCGCGCCTCGAACGATGGTCGCCAAGCGGTCTAATGCCGGATTTTGCAAGCCAAATTCGGCAAGCATTGTGTCAAAACTGCAGTGGTTTCCACGATGGCTCCAGAAAGCGCCTTCAATGTCAAACGGCGTTGCGTCGAAATGCTGGGCCACGTTTTCAACTTGTGACGGGGCGACAAAAAGGAACTGGGCGTTCGGGTCAATAAACCGCCGGATCAACCAAGGGCAGGCGATGCGGTCAATTTTTGGCCGCTGTCGAGTGACCCACACAGTGCGCCCGTCACCGTTGCGCGGTGGGATTTTGGTAGTGGGCACCAGAGCTTGCTTTTCTTTCTCCCAAGCGACATGTCCACCTTCAAGGCTTTCGGCGACAATGCCCATATCACGCAGAATGGCGACGGAACCTTGGCTGAGTTTCAGCCCTTTGGCACAACTGACGATCACTTTTTTATCGCGTAATTGCGGAGCCAATTCTGCAATCCCAGTATGTGGATGCCGGATAGCGCCCGGTATCGTTCGTGGATCGGCGGCGAAATCATCGTCAAGTCGCACGTCGATTATACGCGGGCAATCCGGTGTGCCGATCAGTCGGGCAAGTTGGTTTACAGATATTTCGGTTGGTGAAGCCATGATGCACCCTTTCCATAGATATGGTTAAAACAGGATGCGGGATTAGGCTGGCGCCTCACGGGGCACCCGCGCGCCCCATGGTATGTGTTTGCCAAATTTCTGAATGCTATGTCAATACGGTCAATTTTTATCGATGGTATTTTTCGCCAAGCTCCGCGGGTGATGCGCCGCAAAAATAACGCGCTAGGGTCCAAAAGTTCCGTGTGCCGTGCAGAAACCAACCTTGAGTCTGATATTTTGCGGCATCCGTCGTGGCGGCGCAATCTAACATTAAGAAATACCGTTTCAGAGCGCGTGCCATTGCTACGTCTTCCATCAAGGCAATGTCCTGGAAACCACCAACCTGGCCGTAGTGATCGCGTGAAATCAGCAGGCCTTGGTCGCCGTAGGGCAAGTTGAAAACCCGTGTTCGTAAGTTAGCCCAGCCAGCAACGATACGGGCTGCAATCCCGGTTGCGCGGAACCGCAGGCAGAAACACGCAGCTTTTTCCTGTTCGTGAATATGGGTGCGCACGTGATCGCTCCAGCCTTGGTCAAGCCAAGTATCGGCGTGTAGAAACAACAACCATTTGCCCTTGGCAACCTGCGCGCCCCTTCCCAATTGCCCGCCACGCCCGGCCGCGCCTTGGACTATCACCGCGCCAAGGTCTTTCGCGATATCAAGCGTTGCGTCGGTTGATCCACCGTCGCTGACAATCAGTTCGTGGATCAATCCGGTTTCTAAGCCTTCAAACAGTGCAGCCGCCGCCCCACTTAATGTTCGCGCCGCATTCAGCGTGGGAATAATAATGCTTAACGGGGCGGGCATGCGGCATCCTTTTTGGCGATTTTGCGCAACATACCCCCTGTGATCTTGCCGCGCGACCGCTATATTAGCAGGGACGTTGAATATCGGAGAGTGCCATGCAAGGCGAACAGACCAATGACAGAACGGTTTTGAAGATCACTGGCCAAGATCGGGAAAAATTCCTGCAAGATACCGTGACCAATGATATTTCAGGCTCAGGTGATCGGCTGGTCTATACGGCGATACTGTCACCGCAGGGCAAATATCTGTTCGATTTTTTTGTTCTGAAAACCCACGAAAGCATCTTGATCGATATCAAATCTGATTGCGCGGCAACTTTTGCGCAACGCATGTCGATGTACAAATTACGGGCGGATGTCGTGATTGGCGCGTCAGAGGTGCTTGTGTCTCGCGGGCTTGGCGAGACACCAAGTGATGCGTTTGCAGATCCAAGGCATACTGCCCTGGGTTGGCGTAAATATAGTGAAGATTTGGGCACTGAACCGATGATTGACTGGTCAGAAATCCGTGTGGCTCATGTGATCCCTGAAACCGGGATCGAGCTGATCGCCAATGAGACATATATTCTAGAGGTGGGGTATGAACGGCTGAACGGTGTTGATTTTAAAAAGGGGTGTTATGTCGGCCAAGAAGTTACTGCCCGGATGAAGCATAAAACTGAGCCACGTAAAGGATTGGCGCAGGTCAATCTAAATGGAGCAGCGTCTAGCGGGACAGAAATCACAGCTAACGGCAAGCCAATCGGGCGGCTGCATACTGTATCAGGCAACAAAGCAATTGCATATTTAAGGTTCGACAAGGCTGGTGCAGGTATGATGGCGGAAGGCGTTGAAGTTACCTATCCGCAATAATTTCAAAGCACTTTCGCGCGAACCGGTGCGTTAACCGCGCACTATTTTTGCAAAGTCGTTGAAAGCGACTTCGTTGCCGCAGATAAGCTCGCCGTCTTCGATTATATTACCGCCCGGAGTGATTGTTTCAATCAACCCGCCTGCTTCTCGAACCAAACACAAGCCAGCAGCGACATCCCACGGGTTGAGTTTGCGTTCCCAATATCCATCATATCGCCCTGCCGCTACATAGGCCAAATCAAGCGAAGCAGCGCCAAAGCGCCGAACACCGGCGCAAGTTGGCAATATGCGTGCAAGGTCTTGCAGTGTGTCCGGCAAATCCGCGCGGTTTGCAAAGGGCAGGCCAGTTGCAAAGATCATTTCGATCATCTTGCGACGACCTGAAACCCGCAGGCGGGTGTCATTCAGCCAGCAACCAGCGCCTTTCTCGGCGGTAAACATTTCATCTTTGATCGGGTCATATACAACAGCCGAAACTATTTCGTTCTTATGTTGAAGGCCGATGGAAACCGCCCAATGTGGCAGGCCGTGCAGAAAATTAGTCGTGCCATCCAAGGGATCAACGACCCAACGACGGGTTGGGTCAGCGCCTTGGATTTCTGCGCTTTCTTCGCCCAGCCAGCCGTAATTTGGCCGCCCTTCAGTCAGTTCTTCGCGGATAACCTCTTCAGCTTTTTTGTCTGCGCGGGAAACAAAATCACCAGGGCTTTTCATAGAGACTTGTAAGTTTTCGACCTCGGCAAAATCACGTAGCAATTTGCGCCCAGCGGCCCTTGCGGCTTTAATCATTAGGTTAAGATTTGCACTTGCCTGTGCCATGAAAACATTCCTTTGACTGATCAGTCCGCTCTATAGGGGGCAAATGACACGCCGCCAAGGGCAAAGGCAGCGATGTTGCGCTCAATTTGAATGTTACCTTGGCACAGCTTTGTCTGGCCGTAGGGTGACAACTGTCCAATTTCGCAACTTGCGATCTCGGCATCAAGCCTGCGCGGTTAAACTAGTAAACCAGTTTACTAGTTTAGCAGGACGCAAGTAACTGGTTTAAGCATTGCGATTAACTGAGGGTTTCGTCCCAAGCCTGCCGTTAACGCCGCTGTAATTTCAACGGTTCGCTGCGCGCCAGACGGATCAAATGTGACATGAACGGCATGCCTGTATCTTCAATCCTTGTGGCTGCATAAAGCCGCTTGGTGATCCCATCTTTGGTTAAGGGCCGCGTAATATAATCATGGTCATATTTGCTGTCACGCACCACCCAATCGGGCAAAACTGAAACCCCGCGGTTACTGGCCACAAGCAGCATAATAACGGCCGTCAATTCGACCTGCCGCAGGGCCTTTGGTTCAATTTTTTCTGGCGTTAGCAATTCGGTAAACACATCCAGCCGGGTTTTATCAACAGGATAAGTAATCAATGTTTGATCACGGAAATCTTCCGCTACGATGAAATCTTTTGCTGCCAAGGGATGGTTCTTTGCTGCCACAAAAATGGGCTCATAATCGAAAAGCGGCGAAAACTCCACGCCGGTTAATTTTTCTGGATCGGACGAGATTACAAGGTCGACCTCTTCTCGTCGCAAGGCTGGTAATGCGTCAAATGCCAACCCCGGCCGAATGTCGACATCTACATCGGGCCAAGCACGGCGGAATAATTCAAGTACTGGAAACAGCCATTCAAAACAGGCGTGACACTCAATGGCAATGTGCAGTCGCCCGCTTGCGCCACTTTGGATACCGCGGAAATCTTCTTCTAACTGGGCGATTTCTGGTATGATTCGATCCGCCAGTTTCAACATTTTCAAACCGGCCACCGACAGCTTTAACGGTTTGGAACGGCGGACAAACAAGTCCATGCCAACCCGATCTTCCAGGCCTTTGATTTGGTGTGACAAAGCCGATTGTGTTACGTTTAGAATGTCAGCCGCCTTGGCCAACCCACCCATTTCGTGGATGGCCTTGATACTGCGCAAATGGCGAAACTCCAGATACATGATCGATTTTACTCATAATGATTATGATTAATATGAATTTGTTTCATAGTATCATCCGTGAAACAAGGCGTAAAGAATTGGAGATCAAATGTCATTTACCCCGAACATATCATTCGAGTTTTTCCCGCCACAATCACTGGATGCGGGGTTTCGTTTATGGGAGTCCGTACAAAGTTTGGCCCCGTTCGATCCAAATTTTGTGTCGGTCACTTATGGCGCAGGCGGCTCGACCCGCAAACTGACCCATGAGGCGATGAAAACGCTGATCC
>JBLHMX010000170.1:0-6211 GCA_047622625.1 Paracoccaceae bacterium
CCATCGCGGTTTTGACTTCGCGTATTTCGGCCCCCGGAAAGGCAGCAAGCACAGCTTGAACCATCGGGTGCGCCAGCGCTTGGGCTTGCAGATCATCACGTGCGGCATCGCGGACTTCGCGGATGGTTTGGCCGCCACCTTCGCTTACTACCGAAACGGCCCAGCGCACGCCTGTCCAGCTTTGCAGTCTAGACGCAAGCTTTGAGGCCAACTCGCGAGACGTGCTGTCGGTCATCTGAAATTCGATGCGGCCAGGGCTATATTTAGCAAGGCGAAAGTTGTCTTCAATTTCAACTAATAACTGCATGTCGCGATTGGCGCGGATCATATCGACCACTGCTTCAAACTGGGAGAACCTTGCCAAAGCCGCGTTTGGTGCGGGCTCCGCAAGCGCGGTGGCTCCCCCGTTTGCAATGGCTGATGCACCACCAGTCTGTGGCTGCGGTGAGTGACGTTGCGCGGTTACGTTGCCGCCGGTTGGCACAGGTGCCGCACGCCCACCGCCTGTTGGTGCGGTCGGCGGATTGGCCTGCAATTTGCGAACAAGGTCTTCAGGGTTTGGTAGTTCAGCCACGTGGGTCAGCCGGATGATCGCCATTTCCGCCGCCATCATCGCATTCGGGGCAACGGCGACTTCTTCCAGCGATTTCAACAACATTTGCCACATGCGTGACAAAGCTCGCATCGGCAAACGACCAGCCATTTCGATACCGCGCGCGCGTTCATCAGGGTTAACAGTTGGATCATCAGCCGCTTCGGGCGTGATCTTTATGACGCTCGTCCAATGCGTGATCTCGGCCAAATCACGCAATACGGCCATCGGGTCGGCACCGTCAGCGTATTGGCCGGAAAGTTCGGCCAGGGCCGTACCGGCATCGCCCTTCATTATCATATCAAACAAATCAAGGACCCGACCGCGATCGGCCAACCCCAACATCGCGCGCACTTGATCGGCGTTGGTTTCGCCAGCGCCGTGGGCAATCGCCTGATCCAAAAGCGAGATCGCGTCGCGCATTGACCCTTCCGAAGCACGCGTTATCAAAGCTAGCGCTTCGTCGTTAATCTCGACTTTTTCTAAATCAGCAAGCTTACGTAGATAGGCAATGGTGTCTTCAGGTTCCATGCGGCGTAAATCAAACCGCTGGCAACGCGACAGAACCGTCACCGGTATTTTGCGAATTTCGGTTGTGGCAAAGATGAATTTCACATGCTCGGGCGGCTCTTCCAGCGTTTTCAATAATGCGTTGAAGGCATTTGTTGTCAGCATGTGCACTTCGTCGATGATATAGATCTTGTAGCGAGCCGAGGTCGCGGAATAATGCACGGATTCAATGATTTCGCGAATATCCCCGACGCCAGTTCGGCTGGCCGCATCCATTTCCATCACATCAACATGCCGGCCTTCGGCAATGGCGATGCAGGGATCGCACTGACCACAAGGTTCAACGGTTGGCCCGCCTTTACCATCTGGCCCAACACAGTTCATACCCTTGGCGATAATCCGCGCCGTGGTGGTTTTGCCAACGCCGCGCACCCCGGTCATGACAAAAGCATGCGCTATACGATCCGCCTCGAATGCATTTTTCAGCGTGCGCACCATTGCATCCTGACCAACCAGATCAGCGAAAGTTGCAGGGCGGTATTTACGCGCCAGAACCTGATAAGATTTTTGATCGCTCATTTGATCTTGCCTGATTGTTAACCCAGAACCATAGCTATAGACCTAAGCTGCAAAATGCGAGTCCTTGGGGGGCGACATTCCATGAGTTTTTTGATCAATACGGTGAATTTGGCGAATGGCTCGCGTTTGGGGATCAGCCCAATGCCGGGCCGATTTAATGCTGGCCTTGCCGACCTTTCGACAATCGCAAATTGGAAGCCTGATGCCGTGGTTTCCATGACCGAAATATCGGAAATGGAACGGCACAATATGGATGACTTGGGTGGATTACTTGGCCAGTTTGACATCGACTGGACCCATTTCCCGATCCGTGATTTTGGCGCACCCGATGGTATGGCTATGTGGCCAGAACTGTCGGCACGATTGCACCGTGTTTTGGATAACCGTGGTTCGGTATTGACCCATTGCTACGGCGGGCATGGCCGCAGCGGTATGATTTTGCTGCGTTTGATGGTCGAACGCGGCGAAGATGCAAATGAAGCATTAGCCCGTCTACGCGCGGTGCGGCCTGGCGCAGTTGAAACAGATGCGCAATTCGACTGGGCTGCGCAAACATAGGTTAGTCCCGCTTAGATTTTCCCTGCCGCCGCCCAGCCTGATAGGTTTTTTCCAATTTGCGGCTGCGTTTATGCGATTGCGCTACCGTATCTGAATTTCGTACATCTTCGCGGCTAAGTTTCAGCCACCGATCCAACCTTGCCGGATCAAGCGCACCGGATGCGATTGCATTTTGGATTGCGCACCCAGGTTCTGTTTCATGGGCACAATCGTTAAAACGGCATTGTCCGGCAAGTTCGCTGACGTCTTCAAATAACGCATCCACGCCTTCGCGCACGTCGAGCATACGCAAGGCCCGCATTCCGGGCGTATCAATCAGCCAACCACCGCCCTTAATGGCATGCATCGAACGGCTGGTGGTGGTGTGTTTGCCTTTAGCGTCGTCTTCACGAATGTCTTGGGTCAGCAATTCTGCGCCTGTTAAGGCATTGGTAATGGTGGATTTACCAACGCCAGACGAGCCAAGTAAGGCAACCGTTTGCCCAATACCGCACCACGGCATCAGTTGTTCTATTGTTGCGGCCGACTTGGCGTTAACTAATTCAACACTTACGTTTCGCAAAAGCGTTTTGGCCCGATCCATATATGATGCCGGGTTTTCGCATAAATCGGCCTTAGTAAGCACCAGCACAGGCTCGACATCAGCCTGTAAAGCAAGTGCAAGGTAGCGTTCCAAGCGGGATGGATTGAAATCAGAATTGCAAGACGACACAATAAATAACGTGTCGATATTCGCAGCGATTAGCTGGGTCGAAGGGTCATCCCCTGCCCCACGGCGGTGCAGGACTGATTTTCGATCAAGTATCCGCGTTGGACGTTGAGACTGGCTATCACATAACAACCAATCGCCGACAGCAACGCCTTGATCGACCATTTCGCCTGTATTAGGAACGCGCAATGCACCGGCTTCGCCTTCGGTTTCAACTGCATTTCTGTGAACTTCCGAAACCCGTAGTGGCAGTTGCGCGTCAAGTTCTTCGACAGTCAACTGCGACAGAAAGAAATTGCTCCAACCAAGATCATTTAGAGAGCGGATGGGCATTTTCATCTCTGGCAAGCCTTTGGCTACATTACAATATCCTCACGCGATCTGCATGAAGTTAGGATTTAGCGTGGCTTTCAGGTTAAGCGGCTTTATCCGGCCATTCAACACGCCAGATCAATTTTACGGTCGGTTCCAAGGGCAAGAATTAATCCACCCTTCGCGCCGCGTAATTTTAGGTGAGAGGCTGGACAACGACCCAAACGGGACTCGTTATGGCTGCTTCCTTCCGGATCTGACCAGGTTGGCGAGGCGTCCGCCCGCGCCAACCTCTCAATCCGGTATATATGTGCAGCCATTAGCGGGGTCAATGGCGCGGATCATACCGCCTTTCTTTTCGGCAATTCGACCATAAACGCGGGTGTAATCTGATTATCTGCTGCGCTGTCTGCGGGCAGAAAACAAAGCCATTAAACCGGTTTAATGGTTTTTAATATAGCAGAATATACCGTTGTATTTTCACGGTAAACTTAGAAAATTAGCAGGGTTAATCGTGCGCATTCAGATCTGGGCCGCCCTAACCCGGCAAGCCGCGCGCTAAGTTCGCAGCGTCAACAACTTATGCACCTTCATCGCGGCTCTTAGCGTTTCTCCATCAATTCCGTCACTGTCATACATCCGCGGTGCGTGAACACCGTCCGGTGCGGTTAAGTTTTCTAGCTCTAGCGCCTTACCCAGTTCAGTCATTTTCGCAGCAGGCTGATCGCAAAATGTATCATAATCAAAGAAATGCACCTGATCATGGGTGTTTTCTAACACAGCAGAATAAACCGAGATCCAGTATTGGCAAAGATACTCTGGCGTCACCAATTCAGTGGCAGTCACGCCGGGCGCGCCTGCTGGTTTGAAGTACGGGCCAAATTCGTGATGCCCCAGCCACGCCATATATTTGGCGTCAAACGGATTATCCGCATGCCCAGCCAGAAATTTTTCGTGCTGCGCCAAAGTCGAACCAACAAAGGCCACGGGATCACGAAAAGGGATCACAATCTGCGCTGTCTTGGCAGCTTTCAGCAAAGTCGGCAGACGTGTGATGTTGTTGTTGTTTTTGGAAAGGTATCGAGGCCCGGCTCCGGCTTTGACTACACTGGTCATGAACAATCGAAATTGCGATAAAACATCTTGTGACGCTTGGATGTTCCAAGGCAAAATCTGCGAAACGTTCTTTTGTGAAACGGCGCGCCAAAACACCTCTTCAAAGGCTTCTTCGCTGTCAAAACTGTGTGACATGCCATCACCGTGGGCGCGTTCAACCGCTTGGGCCTGTGTGCGTTGTGATTTACTGGCGCCAGACCACATGTTTGGCGCCAGAACGAACGGCATGTGGCGATAGGTTGATGTTGAAAACGCGCCTGTAGCTGTCAAACGGTTGAGCAACAGAGTTGAGCCTGATCGCGCTAATCCGCAAATGAACACTGGTGCAATGATGCGGCTGTCAAAGCCTTCATCTTTCCATTTAACGTGTTCCATCGCCATTGTTGCACGCAAAACAGCTGGCGAACCCAACGCGACGCGGTGCAACAGCCGCGAAAAGAAACCGTATTCAGCGGAAGACAAAGCGCCTGCCCCATACCCAAAGCACCGCGATTACCAAACTGGCAATCTGCAAATCGGACCGCAGTAATGTTTCGGGCAAAGACGTATCAAAAGCGAAAATCACAATTCCAATGCCGATGGTGGCTGCGAACCCGGCCACCGCAAGCGCGATAATTCCGAACAATTTCAGGCTGCCGCCAAGCGTTGCTGCACTGGCCTTGGCCATTTTTTCCTGCTTTTCGTCATCGCCAAGTGTCTTGTCGCGCATAAGGGCGGTAGATTGCTTCATAACCCCCATCCACCCCGCTAATACCTCTCGAAACCGTAGGCGAAACACCAGCTCCACCGCGATCACTGTCGCAGGAACTACCAGATAAAAGGCCAGTTCAGCCCTCATCAGCGGCGTCTTCGACATGGGCTTTCTTGCGCTTGAACATCCGTTTGATCGGCATCCAGACAAAAGCGAAAAACGCCAGCACTACCGATAAAAGCAGGCCCAAAATAACACCAATTGCGCCAAGGCCCAAACCGGGGCCGACATATGCTTGGGCGGGTACGGTGATCAACATAAGCATTGCCGAAACGGGAAAAATCAGTCGCATTTTGGGAACTCCTTGAAATAATCCATGGGAAGAGCAATGGCTTCGGACACGAGCGCCCTTAAGCCTTCTTTATCGTCATAGGTGTTGATGAATTCAAACTGAACACGGCCCATCGCGTCCACTTCAAATACACGCCCTTGTTTAGTTGAAGTGACCAACCAGTCATCACCAAATCGCTGGGCCTTACCACGATTAACTGTGAAAAAATCATATTTCGCACCATCAAGCACGGTCGTAACTTCGTTTGTGGCTGGATTAATTGCGGTCAGTCGCGATGGTGGGTTGTCCCAACGATTGTCGAATACCGTGATTGTGCCATCGGCTGTCCAATCGGGATCGTGCTGTTGTTGGGTGACGCCCTGGCGCCACCACTTGACTGCTAGTGTGTCTGGATCAAACACAAAGATCAGGTTGAGCGTGCGAAAAGAGATCAGCAGATCGCTGGGATTAAACATTGGAAATGCTGTCGCCATTTCCGGGGAAAGTTCTTCGATGTCGTTGCCGTGGAACGGATCCTCCATCCATTTTCGACCCGTTACGTAATGCGACGCCCGTGACGTAAAAATGCCAAGATTTGGGTTTGCATTTAACAAATCACCCATGGAGATCGATTTTATTTCTTCGCCTGTTTCCGATTTAATTTTAACGAAATGATTGGGCGCGCCCGCCAAAGTCCAGATATCGCCATCGGACGCTCGGCTTAAGACGTGGTTATAATCCATAGC
The DNA here is from genome assembly GCA_047622625.1 of Paracoccaceae bacterium. Lineage (GTDB taxonomy): Bacteria > Pseudomonadota > Alphaproteobacteria > Rhodobacterales > Rhodobacteraceae > UBA5972. The sequence goes on from JBLHMX010000170.1 coordinate 6,145, forward strand.
GCTGAAATGCGACCAAAGCGTTTTGCCACACGCGTCTATCTTTGTAATTGTTGATCCGAAATCAAAA
>JBLHMX010000171.1:0-6143 GCA_047622625.1 Paracoccaceae bacterium
CGTGATCATGCCGCGTTATTCCGCCGTCACAGACAATGTGAACAGAAAAGGAAAACACATGTTCAGAACTCTTCTTGGGGCAACAATTCTAAGCGCAGTCGCCGCCGCTGCAACCGCTGGCACCTATACGGTTACCGTAACCAACAACTTGGATACAGAGCTGTTGGCGCCAATCCTAATCACTGACAGCAAGAATGACGCTGAAATTTTCACGATGGATTATGTTACGCCAGAGGCTGAAGAACAGATCCTGACAGGCGATCCAGGCAAATTGGCCGCACGTATCGGTTCAGATGCGATGGTCGGTCACGGCACAGATGGCCCTCCAGGTGTTTTGTTGGCTGCGGGCAAGTCTGTAACGTTTGAAATCACAACAGAAGCAAGTTCTGTTCGGGTGATTGCAATGGTTGCGCCAACTTTGTTCCCAGATAACTATGTGACGAATGTGGTTGATCTGCATGGCTTGGAAAGCGCGATGGCTGATCTGTCTCGGTTTGATATCGGTCACGACGAAAAAACCATGATGAGCATGGCCGTTGAAGACACAATGATGTCTGATAGTGGCGATGATACGATGGCTTCACATGCGCCAGCGACGATAACTTTCGTTAAGCAATAGGTCTTAGACCTTTGTTAAAGCTAGGGCGGCGCCACTTGGTGCCGCCCTTTTTCGTTAGCGCCCCTCTGGGCCATCATAGGCCCGTTCAACCTTGGCGACCCTTAATGTGTAATATTCATACCACCGCGTTTTGCCCAATTTTTGCGCCAACAAATGCTGGGCCACATCTTTCCAGCCTTTTAACGCATCTTCATCGGCCCAATAGCTAACAGTGATGCCAAGGCCCGCTTCATCCCGCGTGCTTTCCACGCCTAGATAGCCGGGCTGTTCTGCGGCCAACATGCCCATCAAATCGGCCATTTCGCCGTAGCCTTGCTCGGTTTGGGTCCGTTGTGCGGTAAAGATCACGGCATAATATGGGGGCGTAGGTAGGGGCGCAAAACGGGACATGTCAGACCTTCTTTGTCGGAAAACTTGAATGGGATTTCGTTTGGTATAGGGCATCGGTCTCGAACTGGCGACCGATAACTTTGCGGTACAAATGCGTGTGGATTTAGTGCCGATTAGATTCCCATTCGATAGCCGCAGCATATGTCGGAATTGAAACCGTAAAAGTAGCTGGTCGTTCTCGTGGCAAGCGCGTGACGATTGAACAACACCGGAAATTTCTGCAAATTTCCACCACGCAAAAATTTAGGGCCGAGCAATACGCCCGGCCCCAAATATTCGAAATCATTTATTGTCTATTCAGCCGCGAATTTGATCACCGGCTCCATCGTTTCAAACACCTCGTCAGCCAAATGGCACTTTAACTGGTGGCCGTTTGGCAAGGTTCTAATTGGCGGCACTTCTTTATCGCACAACCCATCCGGAACTTGCGATTTCCAACGACAACGCGTTTGGAATGGGCAACCAGGTGGCGGATTAACCGCCGAAGGAATGTCGCCATCAAGCACGATACGTTTTTTGATGACCCTTGTGTCAGCAATAGGAACCGCCGAAAGCAGGGCTTCGGTGTAGGGATGGTAGGGTGGTGAAAACACCTGATCAGTCGTACCCATTTCAACGACGTGACCCAGATACATAACCATCACCCGGTCGCTAAGATAGCGAACGATTGAAAGGTCATGGCTGATAAACAGCAGCGTCGTTAGCTCTTTGCGCTGGATTTCCATCAACAGATCAGTCACGGCCGCTTGCACGGACACATCCAAAGCTGAAACCGGCTCATCCGCCACTACGATCTTGGCGTCACCCGCAAAGGCGCGGGCAATGCCGACCCTTTGTTTTTGGCCACCAGACAATTGGCGCGGCATTCTGTCGGCAAATTCGCGCGGCAGTTTCACCAAATCCAACAGTTCAAGCATATGGGCCCGGCGTTCAGAATTATTGTCACCGATGCCAAAGATTTCCAAGGCTCGAATGATTTGCCGACCGACTGTCATTGACGGGTTCAGCGTATCAAACGGGTTCTGGAAAACCATCTGCACAGAGGCCACGGTTTGCGTGTCGCGGTCTTCGATCGGCACGTTGCTGATCTCTTCGCCGTGCATTTTAATTGATCCCGCCGTGGCGGTTTCAAGCCCCATTAAGACCTTGGCTAAAGTAGATTTACCACAGCCGCTTTCGCCCACAATCGCCAGCGTTTCGCCTTCACGAGCTTCAAAGCTTAGGGTTTCATTGGCTTTCACAACCTTGGTTTCACCGGCAGACCCGAACAAGGCATTTGCCGCCACTTCGTAATACTTTTTGAGGTTATCAAGCCGAAGAACAACTTCACCTTTGGGTGCGCTTTCCTGCTGGATCGCAGCAACTATCGGGGCGTTCCAGTCGATTTCTTTGATGCGTAAACACCGGCTGTCGTGGCGTGTATCGCCTTCGATCGGCTGCATCAGAATATCGCCTGCATTACACAGCCCGTCTTGATAATAATCGCATCGCGGTCCGAAATTACAGCCATTTGGCCGTTCGTGCGGCAACGGGAAATTGCCCGGAATAGCCACAAGTGGTTGCGTGTTTTTATCTGCACCCGGCAGAGGGATCGAACGGAACAACGCCTGGGTATACGGGTGCTGCATTTTGTCGAACACATCTGTGATCGAGCCGGTTTCAACCGCCTCGCCAGAATACATCACGCAAAGCCGATCACAGGTATCCATGACTAGACCAAGATTGTGCGAGATAAACAGCATCGACGTGCCGTATTTCACGCCCAGGTCTTTCACCAGATCAACGATACCCGCTTCAACAGTCACATCAAGCGCGGTCGTAGGCTCGTCCAGAATTAACAGTGCGGGTTTGGACATCAACGCCATCGCAATAACGATGCGCTGTTGCTGGCCACCAGACAACTGGTGTGGAAAGCTTTTCAGGATGCGATCCGGGTCAGGCAGGCGCACGTCTTCAACAACTTGGCGCGCCATTTCCATCGCTTCTGCAAGCGATTTGCCCTCGTGGATCATTGGCACTTCGGCCAATTGCATACCAACTTTCATCGCCGGGTTCAGCGATGCCATCGGTTCCTGGTAGATCATAGCGATTTCCGAGCCGCGCAATTCGCGCAGTTCTTCATCGGACATCAGATTAAGGTCACGACCTTTGAATTTGATCGTGCCGCTTACGACTTTGCCGTTAACCCCCAAATCCTGCATCACCCCAAGCGCCACGGTGGATTTACCGCAGCCACTTTCGCCCACAAGGCCCATAGCCTCGCCTGGCATAACGGTGGTGGAAAAATCCATCACCGCAGGAATTTCCTGCAAGCGTGTGAAGAACGAGATCGATAGATTTTCGATCTCAAGAATAGGGCCGTCATAATCCCATTTTGCCATGATAGCCTCCTAATCCTTCAAAGATTCTTCGCGCAAGCCATCGGCCAGCAGGTTCAGTCCCAACACCATGCTCATTAACGCAAGGGCTGGTGGTAGGGCAGGGTGCACATAAACTGAAAGCAGTTTACGGCCTTCGTTAATCGTTGAACCCCAATCCGGGCTTTCCGGACTAAGACCAAGACCAAAGAAGCCCAATGTCCCCAACAGGATCGTGGTGTACCCGATACGCAGACAGAAATCGACGATCAGCGGGCCACGTGCGTTGGGCAGTATTTCCCAAAGCATGATGTACCAAGGTCCTTCACCGCGGGTTTGTGCGGCAGCAACATAGTCCCGTGTTTGGATGTCCATAGTTAGACCACGTACGATCCGAAAGATTGTCGGGGAGTTTACGAAAACAACAGCCACAAAGATGTTCAGCTTATTGGCATCAAGCGGCAGATACAGCAACGGAGAGTGTCCGTCAGCAGTTGCCGTCATCCATTCACCAATCGGATTGCCTTGGTTCAGATAGCCCATAATTCCGGTCCAAATGCCAACGAAGGGATCCATCTCGAAAACCGTACCAAAATAGATCATCAACAAGACGATAACAATTGGCGCGGCCACCCGAGTTAGAACCTTGGGCGATATTCGCCAGCGCGAATAAAGCAATACCCAAAGGAAGATTACTGGAAAGATGAACAAGACACCCGCAAGCCAAGTGATAACACCGGTTTCACGAATTTCCGGCGTAACCAGAAGGTAAAACAGTAAGATCACTGGGAACGCTAAAACCAGATTAGCAGCGAAAGACAAAATCGTATCAAGCCGCCCGCCGTAGTAGCCTGCGGGCAATCCAAGCGTGATCCCAACCATAAAGGCGAAAACCGTCGCGGCAGGTGCGATCTTTAGCACCTCTTGCGCACCCACGATCAAGCGGCTGAAAACATCGCGCGCCAGGTTATCACCGCCTAGAAGATAATAAGACCCTTCTTGACCGCGAACAGGCGTGCCAGGAAACTTATTCTTCATGCCTGAAACTTGCGATAATGCGTCATGGGTGACGATTTGATCGGCAAACAGCGCCGCAAACACCCAGAACATCAAAAGCCCAAAGCCGATCATACCCACCGGATTGTCAAACAATTTGCCATATAATCCCAGTCGGCGTTTGTACCGGATTGAGACTATATAAAGGATCAGAAGCGAGACCCAAACTGGCAATAGCTGGTCAGATATGTTGCCGATGATGCCACTGGTTTCCACCGAAGTGACAAGGCCGATCAGTAAGTATAGTATGATCAGTCCAACGATGGCGAAGAATGAATAGTGCACGGCCATGCCGACGTATTCTTGTGGCCCGTTCTCTATTTTTGGAATACCGCCGGGATCAGCAATTTCGCGTCCTACCGGGAAGGCAAAGGAGGCAATGATCTGACCGACAACGGCAATTGCGAAAACTATGATCAAGGCAAAGAATATAGGATTGATTATATTGCCGAGATCGCCTGTCCATGTGAGTTGTTCCATGTCCTGTCCCCCTAGTTAATTCTGATGCGTGGGTTGAGATAAACATAGCCGATATCTGAAACCAGCTGAGTTACCAAAACCACAATCACGGACACGATACCAACGGCCAGCAACAATTCGATGTCGTTATTCCCTGCTGCTTGGACCAAAAGCCAACCAAAGCCATTATAGCTAAACAAGGTCTCAACGATGACCACACCGGTCAACAGAAACGGAAACTGCAACATGATCACGGTGAATGGCGCGATCAATGCGTTACGCAAGGCATGCTTCATAACGATGTTGCGAAAGCTCACACCTTTAAGGCGTGCGGTTCGGATATACTGCGCTGTCATCACCTCGGCCATTGAGGCGCGGGTCATGCGGGCAATATAACCCATACCATAAAGCGAGATCGTAATAACGGGTAGGGTGAAGTTGAAGAACGAAATGCCGTCATCAATGGCGCCGCGTGCGTTACCAGCAAACAAGACGCGCCCATCAATCGAGCCCCATTCAGCCAGCAATGGCGATAAGCCATAGCGGCTTGAAGCAACAAGGGCGATGAAAATCACACCCGATACATATTCTGGCGTCGCGGTTGTTACGATTGAAAACGTAGAAAGCGTTCGATCCGTTCGACTGCCTTCTCGCATCCCTGCCATCACGCCAATGATCAGGGCAGATGGGATCATAAGAATAAGAACGAAAAGCATCAATTTACCAGTGCGCCCCAAAGCCTGTCCGACAATGGGCCCGACTACTCTTTTAAAGACGATCGACCAGCCAAAATCACCTTGCAACACACCACAATACCTTGGGGCGGTCTCGGGATCGGCACCTTGTCGTATGCAGCGACCAAATGTCGTTCCATCAGGCGCCGTGTTCGTAAAGCCCGGTGTCACGCCTAACCATTGGCCATACCGATTAAAAACCGGCTTGGTGTAGCCATTCTTTTCAAGGAACGACGCGACCTGAGCATCAGTCATCCGCTGGGTACCTTCCAGCTTAGCGACTTTTTCAAGGTTCGGGTAAAGATTGGTTAGGAAGAAGACAATGAACGTCAAACATAACGCAGTCAGCAGCATGACGCCTAAGCGCCGTATAAAGAAAATCAGCATAACGGTCCCTGACAGTTTTCGTGTGACGCGATCTTATCGCCGCGTTCGCAAGCATTAGATGGACCGGGAACCCCCCCCGGGAATTCCCGAGGGCCAGTTGGCCCTCGGAAGTTTTAAGCTGCTATTAAGCAGCCCAACCAA
>JBLHMX010000172.1:0-6134 GCA_047622625.1 Paracoccaceae bacterium
CATCAGTTACTAAAATCGAGGGGGCAACAGGACAAAACACAACAAACTAAGCAACATCACAGCGGCTCATAAACCGGCCAAAGTGGTTGTCGCTGCCGGACAAGGTGGTTGACGCTGTACAATATCCAACGTTAATGTCCAACAGTTCGGCGCGCGTGCCAGCAATCGGCCGCCAAATATGATCGCTTGGCCAAGGGCAGTTGAGCGGGTGATAGGTTGGTGGCGTTTTGCATTCAGTAATTGCGCAATATCCTGCAAATCCTGTGGGGTTTTGATAAGGCGCCAGTCGACAATTACATTTTGATCCGAAAAACTTGACCATTCATAAATTGCAATGGCAACCGGGGCCGAAGGTTGCCCCAAAATAAGCGTCTGAACATCCGGGTCCAGCAACGCGGTGGCCAGCCCGCCCATTTGCAGATCGTATTCTAGCGGGTCAACAGACGAGGAAACATCCAGTCCCAAAGCCAACCCTTGCCGGCATGCCGCGTGCAACGAAGATGCGGTTAGAGCCAGAAAAAGAACGACGCCAACTGGGTAGGCAAACCATTTTCTCATCTTAAAATTCCACCTTGATAGCTTTACTAAACGGTCCGGTATCAGAAACTGAAATGCTTAGTTCGCGTAACAATTTGCGTTTCATGGCGGCCTCAAAATCTTCAAATCCAAGGGCTGTTTCGATAAAGGCGTCCGCACCGTGGATGACCACATGGCGAAAATAACTGGTCAGCTCACCAATTTCATTTTCTACGATACGATCCGGGCTTGGGGCATCAGTGCCAATAACCAAGCCATTAACAGTCACCAAGTCATAAATCGCACCCTGTTTGCCAATGGCTGGTTGAAATCCGTCATTGTTCTTACCGTCACCCGAGATATCGACAGTTAAGTTCCAACAATCGATTTTTTGCAGTTGTTGGCCGGCAAATTGCAGCGCGTGACCAATGGCAGTCGGGCGAGTGGTTGTTGGCCTCGTTTGTGATGCTAAAGTTGTCGACATATCTAAAAGATCAGCCTTATTTTCAATCGCGCGCCAACCAAGAACCAACCGTTGATCGTACCGCCCGCTCCATTCAAATACGCTTAACGAAATCGGTGCTTGGGGTTGAGACAGCAGCACAGCCTGCACATCCGGGTCAAGTAAAGCACCCGCAAGACCGTTCATTTGCAAAGCGTATTCGGTGGCGTCAACGGATGAGGAAACATCAAGCGCAAAGATCAAAGCTTGGCGGCAAGCGGCGTTGGCGTGACCTGTCATCGCTAGGGTTATTGCCAAAATGGCGAACAGTTTCATTCGACGTCAAGCAGGGTCAAATTGGGGCTCATTTCGCGCAGTAATTTGCGAAAGATGGCCCTAGGGTAATCATCGTAACCCTTTGATATTTCGATGAATGCTAGCGGTCCGCGCTTTATTTGTGTTTCATAAAACTCTAACGGGTCCGGTGTGTCACCGCGCACAACTAAACCGTTGATAGTCACACCAAGCGCGGCAATTCTGTCCGCGGTTTCGCCAGCATCAACGCCGGTGTTGCGTATGCCGTCGCCCGCAATATCAATAACACGGCGGTTACAAGTGAAGGGCGCTGTGCGGCCCATTTCTTCGGCGTGGATCAAGGCTTCACCGGGGGCAGTAAGGTCAAACCGAAATCGGCGTTTCATGGCGTCAACTGAGTCAGCAAATGCGCGCACTTGTTCGGTGTTGGTCAATAATTGCCAGGGGATGACTTGGCGCTGTTGGCCCGGACCGCTCCATTGGGTGACGGTGATCAAAACGCCACCAGGCATCCAGTCGATTAGTTCAAGGATTTCGGGGTTTCGAAAGGCTTCGGCGGTGCCATGGCGGATCAAGTGAAACTCGTTAGGATCAACTGAGCGCGAGACATCCATCGCCAAAACCAGTTCAACCTCGCACGCCTGCTGCGCTTGCAATGGCAGGGCAGTCAGCAATAGAAAAAACAAAATACGCATGGCCGAACTATGTGCGGGCCAGCGCCCCCCTGTCAAATCACCAAGCCGCGAAATCCGCTTTTGTTCAAAAAATACCTTTGGCACAGCCGAATTCGTTATGCTTGGCCAGCTTCAGATTTTGGCCAACCCATGATTTTGCGCAGCTTCTTCAAGGCACGACGATAGGTCGGGTTGTCCATATATCCGACATGCCGATCGGTATCCTGCATTTTCAGGCCGTTAGTGACATCAAATCGCGTGTCGACAACCACCCGCCGCAACCGTTGATATTCTGCTGGGTCTGAACGGGCGGCCAAGATCGCGCGGCCAATGATCCAACTCATATCATTGAACAGGCTAAAACTCGATCCGTTGCTTTCAACAAAACTGAGCAGGAAAAAGTTTTCGACCTCTGGGAATATTGCTAAAGGCGGTGCAAGTCGTCCGCGTTCCCAAGGCAGCAGTGATGGGTCGACATAGGGCACTTCCCATTCAAATCCGGTGGCACAGATAACCTCGTCAAATTCACGACTGGTGCCGTCTTTGAATGTTATCAAGTCGCCATCAAACCGCTGGATGTCACCCAGAATTGCAACATCGCCGTGGCTTAAGTGGTGGACGAACTGATCATTCAATAAGGGATGGGTTTCCAACAATTTGTGATCGGGTTTGGGCATGCCATATCGGCCAAGATCGCCGTTTAGAAACCGAAGCAATATTTGCGAAAGTTTGCGGCGTATCCAAAATGGCAGAGGCGGTGTTTCATCGGCAAAAACATCGGCAGGTTTACCAAGAATATGTTTGGGAACAACATGATAGCCACGTCTGAGCGACACATGAACGGATGCCGCCGTGCGTGACACATCGCTGGCAATATCAACGCCGGAATTGCCTAGACCCACGACCAAAACCCGTTTGCCTGTAACTTCATTGGCGTTTTTGAAGCTGGCACCATGACGCAGCCTGCCTTTAAACTGTCCCGGCCAGTTGGGAATAATCGGCTGCCAATTTGATCCGTTTGCGGCGATGACCCAACCGAAAACCTCGTCACGCCCGGTTGACGTTTTAAGCCGCCAACCGCCCGTTACAGGCACGGCACTTTCAACGTTTTCGCCAAAAAATGTGTGCTCATACAGGTCAAATTTTCGGGCGAAATCGCGTATATATTGCAAAATATGCGCCGCAGAAGGATAGTCCGGCCAATCGTCCGGCATGGGGTAACCAGCAAACCCAGTCATGGTGCGCGAGGATATTAAATGCGCACTGTCGTAAATCGGTGAAGCCGGATCATCGCGGTTCCACAGGCCGCCAAAATCTGCGTTGCGTTCAAAAATCACATAGGGAATGCCGAGAGTTTGCAATGCATAGGCTTGAATAAGCCCCGCAGGCCCGCCGCCAATGATTGCGGCGCGCATGACTGTTACCAATGGCCGACACTTTCCATGCTGGCCCAGGGTTCGGCAATTTCACGTGCGGCGCCCATTTGCAGCAATTCAATCGACACATTGTCTGGCGAACGCACAAACGCCATACGCCCATCACGTGGCGGTCGGCTAATCGTAACACCATTGTCAGCCAAATGCTGGCACATGGCGTAGATATCTTCAACTTCATACGCCAAATGGCCGAAATGGCGGCTGTCTGATGGCAATTCATCGTCGCCGTCCCAGTTATATGTCAGTTCCAGATCAGCATTCACTTGACCCGGAGGGGCCAGATATAACAGCGTAAACCGCCCACCTTCGCTGTCGTAGCGTCTGGTTTCTTCCAACCCAAACAATTTATAGAATGCAATTGATGCCTCAAGGTCGGACACCCGAACCATAACGTGCAAATATTTAATTTTCATGAGTGATGTCCTTAGCGTTGCGGGTTTCAGGCAGGCTATCCAGATAGCCGCCCCAGTTTCAAGCGCAATCAGTCGCGCGGTTCGGGGCGCAGCGGTTTTCTGGACAGGCAATCGCGAAATACAAGCGTTACCAGAACGAAATTAACGAACAACAACAGATACCAAGACCCGAATTTGCCGAAACTGACCCAGTCCTGCGGATTTTGCCCGGGATATGTCCATGTTGCTGTGAAGGTTCCGACGTTTTCTGCCAACCAGATGAAAACGGCCGATAATACCGCGGCTACGGGCAGGGGCATCCATCTTGGGGTCGCGCCCACGAAAAACCAAATTCGCGTGCGCCAGAACAAGATGACAGTGGCAACAAACAATAGTGCGCGGAAATCAGGCATATAATGATGACTGAAGAAATTCAGATAGATCAGTGTGGCCAGCACAACTGTCATCCAAAAAGGTGGATACGGCGCAAATCGCATATGAAATATCCGGATGACCCGCGCCATATATGACCCAATCGCGGCATACATGAATCCCGAAAACAACGGCACGCCCATAAGTTCGGCGACGCCTTGTTCAGGATAATCCCAAGAACCGACGTTCAGCTTGAAAACCTCCATCGCTGTGCCGACAACATGGTAAATCAAAATGACTTTGGCCTCGTCCCAGCTTTCAAGGCGAAACCACAAGAACAGTATCTGCGTGCCTAGAGCGAACCCAAACAGCGCGTCATAGCGTGAAATCAGCCAATCATCATGCCAGATTATCTTGCTAGCAATGATGGCGACCAAAAGCAGGGCGCCAAACAGACAAGCCCAACCCTGTTTCAGCACGAACATCGTAAATTCAACAAAGCCAGCAGGCAGTTTACTGCGCATCCAGTTGCCCAGTTGGCGTTCAAGGCGGGTTTCTTGGCTCATAACTGAGATGCGAGTCTGGTAAGGGTGTCGGCAAGCCCGGCAGGCTGCATATCTGCGAACCAGCTTGCATCGCGCAAAGACGCCCACTTTAGCGTTGAATGTTCGTCATTTTGAATTGCTGGTGTGCCGTACCAGCAATCAACAAGAAACACATGGAATTCTGAAACAACGCCGTTTAGGCCAGTGTCTTGAAGCGTGTCAATTGCCGCGCAGGTGTTGATTTCTACGGCTAATTCCTCGACAAATTCGCGGTCTAGCGCGGCGCGGGGCGTTTCATCGGCCTCAAGATGGCAGCCAGGAAAGCTCCAGCATCCGGCGTAATTGGCACGATTTGCAGCGCGCAGGCCGATTAAAACCGTTTCACCACGTCGTAATATTCCGATTGAAATCAGTTCTTTCTGCGACACTCTTTATCCAATCTTATCCAAGTCTATAACCTCACGCACATAATAATTTTCCACCAAGCGCGGCGTCACGTTGTTTCACACCGACCCGACTCGATGCAAGATTATTGTGTTTTACATGATTAAGAGGTTTTCAATCTATCGCTGCGAATATCCCTGAACGTGGCACTTTGCGGCGTGTCTGTATTGGGAGTGTCAGGTGGCGATTATTTACATTTATCAGGCGTCGGATTTTTCCAGCGGGCTGCCCGATGAAAGCCATGGCGCGGCACGTGGAAGGCCGCCATTCGAGTTGACCTTGAACGCCGATTGCAAGCCGATTGCGGTGGAAATAAATGACGACGACAATGATTTCGATGAATTAGACAGCACGCAATGCCTGACGAATGACATCACCATTAACGGCGTGGAGTATTCGGCGGGCGATAATATTCTATCGGCCTATCATTTAAGTGATTCCGGTGGCGATCATGTTGTCACCTCGTTTCATATTGGCGACGGTATCAACGGATATACCAGCGGCGCTGTGCAGGGCGTGGTTTCGACTGAGCCTCTGGTAGCTGGGCAATCGTATAGCTTTAATTGCGAACAAACGGCTTATGGCCGCGAGATGGAATATTCCAAATCTGTAGCCTGTTTCACCAAAGGCACGCCGATCGACACACCCTATGGAAGTCGCCCAATTGAACAATTGCAGGTGGGTGATCAAGTTGTTGTTGCTGATGGCGCCCCAGAACAGATTTCCTGGGTCGGTCACAGTCAGGTTGTCGCTACCGGGAATTTCGCGCCGGTCGTGTTTGCCAAAGGCGCGATTGGCAATCCACATGAACTAAGTGTGTCGCCGCAACACCGAATGCTGGTGCGTCACTGGGCTTGCGAGGTGCTGTTTGGCGCGGTCGACGTGTTGGTGCCTGCTATTCATTTTCCACCTAATGGATTGAAACCACCGGCTTCTAGCCGGTCCGCTTCAGCGAATCTACTACTGATCTTCTCTCCTGAATTTTGAAACCCGCTTTG
>JBLHMX010000173.1:0-6095 GCA_047622625.1 Paracoccaceae bacterium
CCTGTGCGGGCGCATTATTGTCGGCCCGATGTTGTCAATGATTGCGCTGATCCGAGATGATTTTAGGGCGTCCAGAAAGGGCGACAAGACCGTAATTTTGGCGTGGAGACTGCACACATTTGGATTGTTGCCGGTTCTGTTTTGGTTGGTCGCATTCGGCACGATGCCCCTGTGGCTGTACGGGGCAGCGGCGTATTTGGGGTTTGGGCTGTTGAAAATCCGCACGTATCTTGAACACCGCGCTTACGAGGCGCATCGGGGTCGCACCGTGATTGTAGCAGATCGCGGGATATTGGCGCTGCTGTTTCTCAACAACAATTTTCACGTCGTCCACCACAACCATCCGACCGAGCCTTGGTATCGTATGCGCAGACTTTACGATGCAAACCCTGAAAAGTACCTGTCACGAAATGATGGGTACTTTTACCCGAACTATTGGGCAGTGTTCAAAGCCCATTTCTTTAAGCCAAAGGACCCTGTGGCTCATCCGCTTTGGCGGGGCCCCAAGCTTCGCTAGGCGGCAAAGAATTCTTGATTTTGGCATAACAGGTTCTCGACTAGCCGCGCGCGGCGTGTCAGGCATTGCCGCATGGAACTATGGATCCCCATCGCGATTTTCGCAGCTTTTGCCCAGAACTTGCGCTTCATGCTGCAAAAGCACCTTAAGGCAACGCGTTTAAGTACCGGTGGGGCGACCTTCTCGAGGTTTGTTTTTGCAGCACCCTTGGCTGTATTGTTAGTTGCAGTTTTAAGTATAAGTGGTTTTCGCGAGTTGCCGGAATTGAACTTACGGTTCGCTGGTTTCGCAATGATCGGTGGGCTGGGCCAGATCATGGCAACAATGTTTGTGGTCGCGTTGTTCGCAGAACGCAATTTCACGGTCGGTATCACCCTGAAGAAAACCGAAGTAATGCAAACTGCAATTTTGTCATTAATCGTGCTTGGCGAAGCGGTTTCATCCTGGGGCATCTTTGCCATCGCGGTTGGCCTTGCTGGCGTGGTGTTATTGTCTGATCCGCCGAAGGGCCAACGACCATTAAGCTGGAAGGCGCGACTATTCAACAAAGCTTCGGGCTATGGACTGGCATCGGGCGCGTTGTTCGGTGTGTCGGCCACGGGCTATCGCGGCGCATCGCTGGCGCTGGAAAGCGGTGATTTCATCATCCGCGCCGCAGTCACGTTGGCCTTTGTTACGGTCTTTCAGTCATTGATAATGGTGATCTGGTTGCGGCTGCGTGAACCCGGGCAGGTGATCGCGGTGTTGCGTTCCTGGAAGGTCACGGCACTTGTTGGTGTAACCGGCATGTTAGGATCATTTGGCTGGTTCATGGCGTTCACTTTGCAAAATGCCGCCTATGTCAAAGCATTGGGCCAGATCGAGTTGGTGTTTACGTTTCTGGCATCCTGGTTGGTGTTTAAGGAAAAAAGCACAGGTCGCGAAGTTGCCGGTATCGCGTTGGTGGTTTCCAGCATTCTGTTGTTGGTCTTAGTACTTTAAATTTTTTTGCCTCTGGCAGGAATATTTTGCCCAATTGGAAGACGCCTAGCGCTGATCGTAATAAAGCCCAACCACATGTTCAGCTTCGGCAAAAAACAACCAACGTGATACAAACAACCCGATGATGTGGGACACGACGGCTACACTGGCTAGCATGTGACTAAACGGAAGGAATAACAAGATCGCGACAGGGAATATGCCGAGGGTTATGATCGAGATCGCCCGCAGTTTCAGCGCATGTTTGCGCCCGACTATATGGACCATTTCGCGCATTAGGTAATTTGGGTTGGAATGGGGGCTTTCCAACAGACGCATTTTGCCCAAATGGCCAAGACCGGTAGCTGTCTCTAACGTATGTCCAGCCTTTGCGAAGGCTTTATCGCCCATCTGCCAAGCAGCCAATTGTAGAGCTGTTAGAGCGAGCAACAAAACAGTCGCGATGGTGATCTGTCCCGCCAACAAGCCGCCACCTGCAAGGGCGTAAACCAAAAATAATGCAGGCGTCAGTGGCATGTTCCAGCGTGGCACGGTTTTAAGTTGGTTGTAGATTTTTGAGGTGGTGAAGATGGTCAACAGGGCCAGAATACCGCTGATCCAGCCCAAAATGGTCAGGGAGGTTTCATAAAAGATCAGGCCAATCGCATAGGGTGCGGTTAGCAATAAAGTCGCCACTGCCGCAATGCCTTCACGTGACAACCAACTTGTGCGCCATTGCGAAAAGGCTTTCATGGCGCGTTGCGGGTTGCCAAGGTGCAGGGTCGAAGAAATCAGGCCGCCGACGGACAGACCGTAAGCGATGAAAAAGAACCAAAATGCCGTCCAACCCGTAACGTCGGGGCGACCAAATCCAAGCCAAAACATCAGTCCAAAGCCAAGACCGGATAACGAGGTGAAGATGATAACGGAAGCTGAGGGATGCATTAGATTTTCTCCAGAGCTTTATCAAGCCAGCCGAGAAAACCCGTAGTTTCAGTGGCAATTGGTGCAAGGAAGGGGGCCAGAATATCGATCTTGTCTTCGCCGGTAACATCGGTTTTCGGACGCGGTGGTAGATAGCGGTTCACGGGATTTGTGCCGAGATCAGGCATCAAGGCGATGCCGCCGCGTGCTGCTGACAAAATCGAAACTTCGCTTTCAGGATCGGCAAAATCACCGAAATGTCGCGCCCCTGCTGGGCAAGTCCGAACGCAGGCTGGCACCCGGTCTTCTTCGGGAATGTTTTCGTTGTAAATGCGATCTACGCAAAGGGTGCATTTTTTCATCACGCCAGCAGCAGCATCCATTTCACGCGCACCATAAGGGCAGGCCCATGCGCATAATGAGCAGCCGATACAGCTGTCTTCATTCACCAAGACGATGCCGTCCTCGGCCCGTTTGTAGCTTGCGCCGGTTGGGCAAACTGTGACGCAGGGCGCGTCTTCGCAGTGCAAACAAGACTTGGGGAAGTGCACGGTCTGGGCATTGCAGCCTTCAGATTTCGCTTCGTATGTGTGGACACGGTTCAGGAATGTACCGCTGGGTTCAGCGCCGTAGGCGTTGATATCCGACAGCGGCGCGCCGTAATTTGACGTGTTCCACTCTTTGCAAGAGATCACGCAAGCATGGCAGCCGACGCAGGTATCAAGGTCAATTGCCAGACCAAGTTTTTTGCCTGTGGATTGCGGTAAAGCGGTCATGTAGGGGCTCCAAAAGCTGTTGCTGCGAATTCGGCAATGTCGGCGTTAAATCGTTCGGGTTGTTCTAGAAACGGGGCGTGGCCAGTGTTTTCGTATAAGGCTAGACGCGCGTTTGGGATGATTTCTGCAGCAGTTATGCCTGATCGGGCTTCCACCACCCGGTCTTCCTTGCCGTGGATTACCAAGGCAGGTTTTCTTAAGTTTTTATACACAGGTTGAAAATCCCAACTGGCCGCGAACAATGCGCGCCGCACAAATGCGGGGCAGGCCATATTGACCGCGATCAATTCATCCATCTGGTCGCTTGGTAATGGGTCCACAGTGCAGCCGGAAACAAATTCTTTTGTGGCAGCCAGACGGCGGGCATCGTCTTGCGAATAGAGGTCCGCATTCATGGCAGGGCTGGTTGGGCCCACCATCCAATCTTGGCGGGCATCGCCAATGGCAAGGATGCCGCCAACCAAAACAACGCCGGAAATGCCCGTGTCGCCATAGGTATCAAGATACGACGCCACCACGCGGCTGCCATAGGACCAGCCAATAAGGATCGGGTGATCTAAGCTAAGTTCTTGAACGATAGCATTAATATCTTCGCCCCAAAGCGCGGTGTCGGTATAGGCTGCCATGTCATGCGGTTTGTCTGAAACCCCATGACCGCGCAAATCGACCGATACCAAACGATAGTCCTTCACTAACGTATTTTGTTCCCGCCAACAGATGTGGCTTTGGGCCCAGCCGTGAATGAACAGCAGCGCGGGCGCATCAAGCGCACCCTGATCGGTGACGAAAATCATCGTATCATTGCCGCCCTTTAGCCAATGTTGCCGCATTAAAATTTGTCCCCGTAGGTGACGTTTTTCGGCCCTTTACCGACCGGTGATTTTTGCGCTGCGAACTGCGGCTGGCTTGCGTTGTCTGTGGGCTGCGCCGTTTTTTCGATTTTGACGCGCAGATCAAACCAGGCCGCTTGGCCTGTAATAGGATCGGAATTGGCCCAGCGTTGACCATCACCTTTTTCCGGCAGTAATTCATTGATCAAATGGTTCAACAGAAAGCCGCGCTTGGCTTCGGTGGCATCTTCTTCCAAAGCCCATGCGCCTGCGCGTTTGCCAATGGCATTCCATGTCCACATGGTTTTGCCGTTTAGGGCATCCATACGCACAACAGGTACAGTGATCGTGCCGTGATAAGATGAAACCTTGGCCCAATCGCCTTCGCTAAAGCCGTGGTTGGCCCAAATCTCGCCGGAGACAAACAACGGGTTGGCGCCATGGATTTGCCGCAGCCATGCGTTTTGTGTGCCCCAGCTGTGATACATCGCCATCGGGCGTTGGGTCAGGGCGTGGTAGGGGTATTCTTTGGTGTCAATCAACGTGCCTTCAAAGGGCGGATACCACATTGGCAGAGGGTCCATTGAAGCCTCGACTTGCGCGCGCAGATGATCGGGTGGTTGATGATCGCCGTGGCCCTGGGCCGCCAGCCGGAATTTCTGCATCGGCTCGACATAAAGATTGAACACATAGGGTTGCGGCGCGTCATAGATGCCGCGTTCTACGGCCCAATCCTGATAGTCTTTGTTCCAAGGTTTGAAGAAATTCGAGCCTTCGGGAATGTGATCAATCCAGAAACCACCGTTCTTGATGTATTCGTCAATTTGGTTCGGGTTGGGCGCCCCACGTCCTTTGCCCTTACCATCTTCACCCCGGAAACCAGCCAATGGGCCAACACCTGGGCGGCGTTCGTGGTTTTGGATGTAGTCAGCGTAATCTTGGTATTTGGCGCTGCCATCCTCGTTTACCATACCGGGCAATCCAAGGCGCACGCCAAGTTGAATCAATGCAGTTTGAAAACCGCGAACATCGCGGTCAGGTTCGACCACGGGCCAGCGAATGCTGTCGGCAATGGCATCGGCCTCGCAAATGGGGCGATCAAGCAAGCTGATGCAATCGTGGCGTTCAAGATACGTGGTGTCAGGCAGGATCAGGTCGGAATAAGCAACCATTTCAGATGAATAGCTATCAGAGTAAATGATATGCGGGATCACGTAATCGCCGTTTTCATCCTTATCCGTTAGCATATCCATCACACCTTTGGTGTTCATGGAACTGTTCCACGCCATGTTCGCCATATACATGAACAGGGTGTCTATCTTGTAGGGATCTCCCGCATGGGCATTGGAAATCACCATATGCATCAAGCCATGAGACGACATCGGATTGTTCCATGTGAACGCCTTGTCGATGCGTGCTGGGCTGCCGTCGTCTTTCAGCAATAAGTCTTCCGGTCCACGCACGAAGCCCAAGTGTGGGCCGTTTAAGGCAGAACCTGGGTTTACGCCCATATGTGGTTTTGGATGGGCCTCGACAGGTTTAGGATACGGCGGTTTAAAGCGAAAACCACCCGGGCATTCAACCGAACCCAGCAGGATTTGTAAGACATGCAGCGCGCGGCAGGTTTGAAAGCCGTTAGAATGCGCAGAAATTCCGCGCATAGCATGAAATGTGACCGGGCGGCCGATCATTTGTTGGTGCTTTTCGCCTTTCCAATCCGTCCAAGGTTGGTCGATCACGATCTCTTCTTTAAAGGCGACATGCGCCAGTTCGGCGGCGATGCGTTTGATGGTGGCGGCTTTGATACCGCATCGTTCGGCAACTGCGTCGGGCGCATAGTCTTCAGACAGGTATTTATCAGCCATAAGTTGGAAAACCGGGCGGTGGGTCACGCCAGCCGCGCGATATGTGCCTGCCAGATCAGCTTTAATGCGCGGCGTGTCGTATGCCACGGGCTTGCCAGTGGCGCGATCCAGCACCAATGGTTTGCCGTCGCCATCTCGCAAGAACAAGCCATGGTCGGCGGATTTTACGTCTTGGTTAACCAAGAACGGCGCGTTGGTATAGCGGATCAGGTAATCCAGATCGACC